>NZ_JBFTEP010000080.1:0-16835 GCF_047229365.1 Cellulomonas pasadenensis
CCGGCGACCCGGCGGCGGACGACGCCGTCACGGCCGCCGCCGAGCTGACGCGTCGGCGGGGCGACGCGCTGGCCGCCGCCTCCACCGACGCGCTGGCGCAGGTGCACGCGCCCGGCTCGCCCTCGCTCGCCCGGGACGTCGCGCTCGTCGACCGCCTGGCGGGCGCCCGCAGCGAGGGCCTCACGACCACGGTGGGCGAGGTGGTCGACGTGGGCGTCACCGCCGACGGGGACGCCGTCGTGGCGGTGACGTCGTCCGTCGGGGAGCACACCCGCGTGACGCCGGCGGGGGAGCGGTCCACCGTGCCCGCGACGCCGGCCCGCACCGTCGAGCTCGTGCTGCGCCAGACCGCCGACGGGTGGCGGGTGTGGGACGTCAGGCAGCCGGCGGGCGCGCCGTCCTGACCCAGCGGGCCGCCTCGTCCGGCGTGGCGTGCTGCGGGACGAACCCCGACTCGCGCAGGACGCGCGGGTCGGCGCGGATCGACCCCAGCACCTCGGAGGAGAAGTCGCCGAGCCCGACGCGCAGCGCCGCCGCCGGCACGGGCACCGTCACGCGCCCGCCGAACGCGCGCCGCAGCGCGTCCAGCAGCACCGCGTGCCGGTCCGCGCGCGTCACGAGGTTCGCCGGTCCGTGCACCGGCGCGGTCAGCAGGTGCGTGATGGCCGCGACCTCGTCGGGCAGCGTGATCCAGCTCCAGTACTGCCGGCCGTCGCCCAGCCGCGTCGCGACGCCGGCCCGCAGCGGCAGCAGCAGCCGGCCGAGCGCCCCGCCGTGGGGGCTCAGGACGATGCCCGTGCGCAGGTGCGCGACCCGGACGCCGGCCTCGACGGCGGGAGCGGTCGCGTCCTCCCACCGGCGCACGACGTCCGCGAAGAACGTGCGCCCCAGCGGCTCGTCCTCGGTGAGCAGCGTGTCGCCGCGGTCGCCGTAGGCCCCGATCCCCGACGCCTGCAGCAGCACGCGCGGCCCGTGGTCCCGGGCGGCCATCGTGCGCGCCAGCAGCCCGGCCGTCTGCACCCGGGAGGCGATGACCTCGCGCTTGCGCGCCGCGGTGAGCGGCCGGCTGCCGACGTTCACACCGGCGAGGTCGACGACGGCGTCGGCGGTCGCCAGCGCGTCGGCGTCGATCGTCCCGGCGACGGGGTCCCAGCCGATCTCGGCGCCACCCCGTGGGGCACGGCGCACGAGCCGGCGCACGTCGTGTCCCGCATCGGCGAGATGGCGCACGAGCGCCGTCCCGATCAGTCCGGACGCCCCGGCCACCACCACGCGCATGCTCACGGGCACACTCTCCCGGCACGGCGCGGGCCGCGCACCCCGTGGGGTGCGCGGCCCGTGACCGTGCCGGTGCTGCCGTGTCGGGTCAGAGACCGAGCTCCGACTCGAACGCGCCCTCCTCGAGGCGGTTCTTCACCGCGGTGAGGTAGCGCGAGGCGTCCGCGCCGTCGACCAGCCGGTGGTCGTACGACAGGCACAGGTAGCACATCGACCGGATGGCGATGACCTCCTCGCCGTCCGCGTCCTTGACCACGACGGGGCGCTTGACGATCGCGCCCGTGCCGAGGATCGCGGAGGTGCCGCCGGGCACGATCGGCGTGTCGATGATCGCGCCGCCCGAGCCGGTGTTGGTGACGGTGAACGTCGCGCCGCTCAGCTCGTCCGGCGTGACCTTGTTCGCCCGCGTGCGGGCGGCGAGGTCCGCGATCTTGCGCGAGATGCCGGCGATGTTGAGGTCGCCCGCGTCGCGGATGACCGGCACGAGCAGGCCGCGCTCGGTGTCGACGGCGATGCCGACGTTCTCCTGGCCGTGGTACGTGATCGTCTTGTCCTCGAGCACGCCGTTGACCTTGGGGTAGGTCTTGAGCGCCTCGACGGCCGCCTGGACGAAGAACGGCAGGAACGTCAGGTTGACGCCCTCGCGCTTCGCGAAGTCGGCCTTGGCGCGGGCGCGCAGACGGGCGATCTTCGTGACGTCGACCTCGACGACCGTGGTGAGCTGCGCCTGCGTGTGCAGGGCCTCCACCATGCGCTCGGCGATGATCTGCCGCAGCCGGCTGGCCTTCTCCGTCGTGCCGCGCAGCGGCGACACGGTCGGTGCCGCGGCCTGCGGGGCGGCGGCAGCCGCGGGTGCGGCAGCGGGGGCGGCCTTCGCCGCCTCCTCGGCCTTGCGGGCCTCCTCCGCCTGGCGGGCCGCCTCGAGGACGTCCTCCTTGCGGATGCGGCCGCCGACGCCCGTGCCGGTGAGCGTGGACACGTCCACGCCCTTCTCGGCGGCGAGCTTGCGGACGAGCGGCGTCAGGTACGACCCGCCCGCCGTCGCGCCGGGCGACTGCTGGTTCTGCTGGGACGTCGGCTGCTGCGCCGCCGCCTCCTGGGCGGCCGGGGTCTCGCCGGTGGCCTGCGCCGACTCGACCTCGGGCGCCGGTGCCTCGTAGCCGCCGGGCTGCGGGGCGGCCTCGGCCTGCTCCGGCTCCTGCTGCGCGGGCTCGGGCGTGGCGGCCGGCTTCGGCTCGACCTGGGCCTGCGGCGCCGGGGTCGTGCCCTGCGCGGGAGCGGCGTCCTGCGACGGCGCGGCGTCCTGCGCGGGCGCGGCGCCCGAGCCGACCACGGCGAGGACGGCGCCGACCTCGACGGTCTCGTCCTCCTGCACGCGGATCTCCTGGAGCGTGCCGGCGACCGGCGACGGGATCTCCGTGTCGACCTTGTCCGTGGAGATCTCGAGCAGGGGCTCGTCGACCTCGACGGTGTCGCCGACCTGCTTGAGCCAGCGCGTGACGGTGCCCTCGGTGACGGACTCGCCGAGTGCGGGGAGGCGCACCTCCTCGCCGCCCTGCGCGCCGCCGCCGGACGGCTGCTCGCCGGACGGCGCGGGCTGGGAGGGCTCGGGCGCGGAGGACTCCGACGGCGCCGGGGCGTCCTCGTGCTCCTCGACGCTCTGCACGGCCGACGTCTCCGCCGCCGTCTCCTCGGGCTGCGACTGCTGCGCGGGCTCGTCCTGCTGCGCCGGCTGCTCGTCCGACTGCTGGGGGGCCTCGCCGGACGCCTGGTCCGACGCGCCGGCGCCGTCGCCGGAGCCGATGACGGCCAGGGTGGCGCCGACCTCGACGGTCTCGTCCTCCTCGACGAGGATCTGCTCGAGCACGCCCGCGACGGGCGAGGGGATCTCGGTGTCGACCTTGTCGGTCGAGATCTCGAGCAGGGGCTCGTCGACCTCGACGGTGTCGCCGACCTGCTTGAGCCAGCGGGTGACGGTCCCCTCGGTGACGGACTCACCGAGGGCGGGGAGCTGCACGTTCTCGGACATGACCGCTCGTCTCTCCTTCGAATCGGGTCAGTTGTGGGCGTGCAGCGGCTTGCCGGCGAGGGCCAGGAAGGCCTCGCCGAGCGCCTCGTTCTGCGTCGGGTGGGCGTGCACGAGGGCGGCGACGTCCTCGGGGTACGCCTCCCAGTTCACGATGAGCTGGCCCTCGCCGATGAGCTCGCCGACGCGCGCACCGATCATGTGCACGCCGACGACCGGCCCGTCCTTCTGCCGGACGAGCTTGACGAAGCCCTGGGTGGCGAGGATCTGGCTCTTGCCGTTCCCGCCGAGGTTGTACTCCAGCGTCTCGACGTTGTCGGCGCCGTGCACCTCGACCGCGCGGGCCTCGGTCAGGCCGACGGAGGCGACCTCCGGCTCGGAGTACGTCACGCGGGGGATGCCCGACTCGACGAGGACCGGCGGGTTGAGGCCCGCGATCTCCTCGGCCACGAAGATGCCCTGCTGGAACCCGCGGTGCGCGAGCTGCAGGCCGGGGACGATGTCGCCGACCGCGTAGATGTTGGCGACGCCCGTGTGTAGGCGCTCGTCGGTGATGACGAACCCGCGGTCGAGCGTGATGCCCTGCTCCTCGAAGCCGAGGCCGGACGTGCTCGGGCCGCGGCCGACCGCGACGAGCAGCAGGTCGGCGTCGAACGTCTTGCCGTCCTCGAGCGAGACGTGCACGCCGTTGTCGTCCTGCGTGACGCCCGAGAACCGGGTCCCGAGGTTGAACTTGATGCCGCGCTTGCGGAACGCGCGCTCGAAGGCCTTCGACAGCGCCTCGTCCTCGTTCGGCACGAGGTGGGGGAGCGCCTCGATGATCGTGACGTCCGCGCCGAAGGACTTCCAGACGCTCGCGAACTCCGACCCGATGACCCCGCCGCCGAGGATGATCGCCGACGTCGGCACGAAGTCGAGCTGGAGGGCCTGGTCCGACGTCATCACGCGGCCGCCGATCTCCAGGCCGGGCAGCGAGCGGGCGTAGGAGCCGGTGCCGAGCACGATGTGCTCGCCCGTGAGGGTGCGGTCGCCGACCTGCACCGTGTTCGGGCCGGTGAGCTTGCCCCAGCCCTCGACGACCTCGATCTTGCGCGACTTGATGAGGCCCTGCAGGCCCTTGTACAGGCGGGCGATGACGCCGTCCTTGTACTTGTTCACGCCGTTCATGTCGATGCGCTCGAGGTGCGTGTGCACCCCGAAGGCCTCGCCCTCGCGGGCGTTGTCCGCGACCTCGGCGGCGTGCAGCAGCGCCTTGGTCGGGATGCAGCCGTTGTGCAGGCAGGTGCCGCCCACCTTGGCGGCCTCGACGAGGGCCACGGTCTTGCCGAGCTCTGCGGCGCGCAGCGCGGCTGCGTAGCCGCCGCTGCCTCCGCCCAGGACGACGATGTCGAAAGCGGTGCCGGTGTCGGCCACGTGCTACTCCTCGCAGGCTGTGGGTTCGGGCTGCCGCCCCATCTTGGCATCCTCCCTGGGCACGGACGAACCCGCCGCCCGTGCGGGTCGTGTGAGTCGGGCGACAGTCGTCCCATGACTGGGCGCGTCGGCAGGCGCCCCGCGACGCCCAGGTGACGCCCAGCCCGCGTCGGTAGTCTGCGGCGCATGGGTCTGTTCTCGCGACGCCGCCGGTCCGCGCGCGGCACCGTGCCCGCCGGCGCGCCCGACGCGGTGCCCGACCGGGAGGCGCGGGCCGCGACGCTCGCCTACCTGCGGGACTTCGTCGCGACGCGGGTCGGCGTCGAGGCGTACGTCGAGCCGCGCACCAACGTCACGCAGACGACGATCATGCTCGTCGCCACCGACGGCGAGTGGACCCGCCGCAAGGTGCCGGACGAGCGCACGGCGGGCACCCTCGCCCGTGAGCTCGGCATCCCGGTCTACGACGTGCAGCGCACCGGCTACCCGCAGCGCGTGCGGGACTGGAACACGCGGCAGCGCATCGAGCGCCGGCGCCGGGCGGCCGAGCGCGGCTGACGCGCCCGGCCCCCTCGGCGTCCCGGTCGGTCAGGCGCGCTGCTCGAGCAGGCGCACGAGCGTGCGGACGCCGACCCCCGTGCCGCCGACCGGCGTGTAGCCGTGCGGCGCACGCTCGTTGAACGCGGGGCCCGCGATGTCGAGGTGCGCCCACGGCGTCGACCCGACGAACTCCTGCAGGAAGATCCCGGCGGTGAGCATGCCGCCGAAGCGGTCGCCGATGTTCGCGAGGTCGGCGACCTTGGACTTCAGGCCCGCACGCAGGTCCGCGGGGAGCGGCATGGGCCAGAACTGCTCGCCCGCCTCCTGCGCCGCCGTGACGACCTCGGCGCGCGCCGCGTCGGTGCCCATGACCGCGGACACGCGGTTGCCGAGCGCGACCATCTGCGCGCCGGTCAGGGTCGCGATGTCGAGGACGAGGTCGGGACCCTCCTCGACCGCGGCGACGAGCCCGTCGGCCATGACGAGGCGACCCTCGGCGTCGGTGTTGAGCACCTCCACCGTCTTCCCGCCGCGGATCGTGATGACGTCGGACGGGCGCTGGGCCGTGCCGGACGGCATGTTCTCCGCGAGGCACAGCCACCCGGTGACGGCCACGGGCAGCCCCAGGCGGGCCGCCGCCAGCACCGTGTGCAGCACCGCGGCGGCACCGGCCATGTCGGACTTCATCGCCTCCATGCCGGCCGCCGGCTTGATGGAGATGCCGCCCGAGTCGAACGTGATGCCCTTGCCGACCAGCGCGACCGTGGCGCGCGGCCGGGAGGGCGCCCACGCGACGCGCACCAGGCGCGGTCCGCGGACCGAGCCCTGCCCGACGCCGACGAGGCCGCCGTAGCCGCCCGCCGCCAGCGCCTTGTCGTCGAGCACGGAGATCTTGAGGCCGCGCACGCCGGCCTCCTTCACGGCGGCCTTCGCCAGGTCGGCGAACGCCGCGGGGTAGAGGTCGTTGGGCGCCGCGTTGACGAGGTCGCGCGTGCCGTGGACGGCGGCGGCCAGGACCTCGGCGCGCGCGAGCGCGTCCTTGGCGGCGCGGTCGGCGGCGCCGGGGGCCACGACCTGGAGGCGGGCGACCGGGCCGGCGGCCTCCGCGCCGTCGCCGGTGCGGTAGCGCGTGTACGTGTAGGCGCCGAGCAGGGCGCCCTCGGCGACCGCGGCCACGTCGTCGGCCCCGGTGACCGGCAGGGCGAGCGCGACGGACGCGGTGCCGGCGAGCTCGCGGGTGGCGGCGCCGGCCGCGCGGCGCAGCGTCTCCGGCCCGAGGGCGTCGGCCGGCCCGACGCCGGTGAGGACGAGCACCGCCGCCGCGAGGCCCGTGGCCGGCACGCGGCGCACCTCGTCGGGCGCGCCGGAGAGACCCAGCGTGCGGGCGTCGCGCACGAGCGCGGCCCGCAGCTCGGCCGGCAGGGTGCCGCCGTCCAGCAGCTCGGGGCCGCCGTCACGGGTGCCGACGGCCACCACGAGGGCGTCGACGGCGAGGCGGGCAGGGTCCTGGCTGGTCAGCGAGATCACGCGCCGATCGTAGACGGCGGCCCCGGCGGGCGCGGGTACGGTGGGGCACCGTGCTCGTCCCTCTCGTGTGGCTCGTCGTGGCCACGTGCGTCGCCCTCGCCGCCTGGGCCGGCTGGTTCGTCGTCCGCGACCGTGCCGTCGTCCTGCGCCAGCTGTGGGGCGCCGCCGTCGTGGAGGGGCTGCTCGTGGTGCAGGCCGTCGTGGCGGGCGTGCTGCTGGTGACCGGCCCGGCCGAGGTCGACGGCGTCCTGTTCTGGGGGTACGTCGCGACCCAGCTCATCGTGCTGCCGATCGCGGCGGCCTGGGCCTTCGCCGAGCGGACGCGCTGGAGCTCGGTCGTGCTGGTCGTCGCCGCCCTGACGGTGGCGTTCCTCGAGTACCGGCTGCTGCAGATCTGGGGTGCCGCGTGAGCGCGCCGGCGCGCGGGACGGGCCACGGGCCCGGCCGCCTCCTCGTCGCCGTGTACGGCGTGCTGGCGCTCGCGGCCACCGCGCGCGGCCTGTACCAGGTCGCGACGAAGCTCGACGAGGCGCCGGTCGCGTACGTCCTGTCGCTCCTGGCGGGCGTCGTGTACGTCGTCGCCACCGTGGCGCTCGCCACCGACCGCCGCCGCCTCGCGTGGGTGACCGTCCTCGTGGAGGCCGTCGGGGTGGTCGTCGTCGGCACGCTCTCGCTCGTCGACGTCGGCGACTTCCCGGACGAGACGGTGTGGTCGGCGTTCGGGCGCGGGTACGGGTACGTGCCGCTCGTCCTGCCGGCACTCGGGCTGCTGTGGCTGTGGCGGACCGGTCGGCGGCCGGCCGGCGGTGCTGCCCACGACCCGTCCGCGGACGGCCCGGCCCGCGACGGCGGCCTCGACTAGGTTGGTCGGCGTGTACCGCCTGCTCTTCGACCTCGTGCTGCGCCGCCTGGACCCCGAGCAGGCGCACCACCTCGCGTTCCGGCTGATCCGCGGCGTCGCCGCCGTGCCGGGGCTCTCGCGCGTCGTGGCCGCCGCGTTCGCGCCCCCGCCGGCGGGCGCGGTCGAGGTGTGGGGGCGCCGCCTCCCGTCCCGCTTCGGCCTCGCCGCGGGCTTCGACAAGGACGCCCACGGCGTGCGGGGGCTGACGATGCTCGGGTTCGGCTTCGTCGAGGTCGGCACCGTGACCGCGCACCCGCAGCCCGGCAACGAGCGGCCCCGCCTGTGGCGCGTCCTCGAGCGGCGCGCGCTGCGCAACCGCATGGGGTTCAACAACGAGGGGTCCGCGGTGGTGGCCGCCCGCCTGCGCCGGCTGCGTGCGACGCCGCACGGCCGTGAGCTCGTCGTGGGCGTCAACATCGGCAAGACGAAGGTCACGCCCCCGGAGGGCGCGGCGACCGACTACGCCACGAGCGCCGGCCGGCTGGCGCCGTACGCCGACTACCTCGTGGTCAACGTGTCGTCGCCGAACACCCCGGGCCTGCGCGACCTGCAGGCGGTGGACGCCCTGCGTCCGGTGCTCGAGGCGACGCGCGTCGCGGCCGACGAGGCGACGACGCGCGCCGGCCGCGCACCCGTGCCCGTCCTCGTCAAGATCGCGCCCGACCTCAGCGACGACGACGTCGACGCGGTGGCCGACCTCGTCGCCGAGCTGGGGCTCGACGGCGTCGTCGCGGTGAACACGACGATCGCGCACGACCTCGGCCCGGGCGGCCTGTCGGGGCCCCCGGTGCTGGCACGGGGCCTGGACGTGGTGGCGCGGCTGCGCACGCGCCTCGGCGAGGAGGCCGTCGTGATCGGCGTCGGCGGCGTCACCACGCCCGCCGACGCCCGCGAGTACCTGGCCGTCGGCGCGACGCTGGTCCAGGGGTACACGGGGCTCGTGTACGAAGGCCCCGCCTACGCGGCGCGCATCACGCGCGCGCTCGCCGCCGACGCGGCGCGGCGGCCGGTGGTGGCGCGGTGAGCGTGCGACCACGGTGGCGGTGGCGGCTGGCGGACGCGGCCGGTGCCGAGGCGGAGCGGCCGACGAGCCCGGTCTTCCTCGCGCGCTTCGACGCCGAGCAGTGGCTCGGCGAGCACTGGCGCGGGCTCGCCGCCCAGGGCGTGCGGACCGCGACGGTGGAGCATGACGGGCAGCCGCAGGGCACGCCGATCGAGCTCCCGGCGCCCTGACGTCCCGCCTTCCGGGGTGCGCCCGGGCGGGCGCGCGACCGTGCCGCCGGGTCCCCGCTCAGACGAGCGCGGGCGCGCCGCGCCCGGTCGCCGGTGCGGCCGTCGGGTCGAGCACCGCCCAGGCGGCGGCCAGCCCGTCGACCGCGCGGCGCAGCATGTCCGGCGGCTGGGAGAACGGCACGCGCAGGTGGTCCTCGAACGTGCCGTCCACGCCGAACGCCGTGCCGGGGACGATCCGCACGCCGTGCGCGTGGGCGACGGCGCTCAGCGCCGACGACACGGGGGCGCCCAGGTCGACCCACGTCGACAGGCCGCCGGCCGGCACCGGCACGCGCCACGCGGGGAGCGTCTCGGCGAGGGCGTCGAGCAGCACGCCCCGCTGACGCCGCACCGCCTCGACGCGCGCGGCGAGGACCTCCTCCGCGTGGGCCAGCAGCTCCGCGGTGACGAGCTGGTCGAGCACGGACGAGCCGATGTCGACGTACGCGCGGCGCTGCGCGAGGCGTCCCACGAGGTCGGGGTGGGCGCGCACCCAGCCGACGCGCAGGCCGCCCCAGAATGACTTCGACGCCGAGCCGACGGTGACGACGAGGTCCTCGTCGGCGCGTCCGGCGAACGGCGGCGGCGGGGGCCCGTCGAGCGTGAGGTCGGTGAGCGTCTCGTCGCCCACCACGACGGTGCGCGTGCGCCGCGCGAGGTCGCGCACGCGGGCGCGGGCGTCCGCGTCGAGGCTCGTCCCCGTCGGGTTGTGGTGGTCGGGGACCAGGTAGACGAGCCGTGGCGCGGTCTGCCGGACGGTGGAGGCGAGGAGCTCGACGTCGAGCCCGGTGGGCGTCACGGGCACCGGTACGGGGCGAGCGCCGGCGCCCCGGGCGGCGTCGATCGCGTGCGGGTACGTCGGGTGCTCCACGACGACGCGGTCCCCGGGGCCGGCGAGGGTCACCATGAGGAGGTGGATCGCCTCCTGCGCACCGGTCGTCACGAGGATCTGCTCCGGACGCGTCGGGACGCCGCGGGCGGTGCAGCGGTCCGCGACCGCCTGCCGCAGGGCCGGCAGGCCGAGCGGCAGGTACCCGGTGTCGGCGAGGTGACGCGGCAGCTGGTCGAGCGCGGCGGCGCACGCGGCGGCGAGCTGCGGGGGAGCGAAGGGGGCGGCGGCCGACAGGTCGACGAGGCCGGCGTCGACCGTGCCGAGCGTCGTGGGCGCCCGGTCGCCCGTGCCCGGCGGCAGCGTCGTCACCGTGCCGGACCCGCGGCGGCTCACGAGGAAGCCCTCGTCGCGCAGCAGGTCGTAGGCGGCCGTCACGGTCGTGCGCGACACGGCGAGGCACTCGGCGACCTCGCGCTCGCCGGGCAGCCGGGTGCCGAGCGGGAGCGTGCCGGTGCGGACCAGGCCGCGCACGCCGTCGGCGAGCGCCTGGTACGCCGGGCCGGGGCGCTCCCACCGCCCGAGCAGCGACCGCAGACGGGTGCCGTTGACGCGACGGTCGACGGGCGACACCGGGCTCATGCAAGCCACTATCCTCGAAGTGGCTATGGAGGACAAGGCCAGAACGCCGCCAGGCTTGTCGGCATGGCCTTCTCGACCGTCATCGCCGTGCTCGCCGTCGCCGTCCTGGCCGTCGTGCTCGTCGCCGCGCTCGCGCGGACCGTGCGGGACGACGGCCTCGGCCACCGTCCACCGCCGCCCGTGCGGCCCACCTCCCCGGGAGACCCGTGGTGACCGACCCCCACGCCCGCCGCGCCGGCCTGCGCCGCGCGGCCCAGCTCCTCGGCGGCCTCGTGCTGTACGCCGCGTCCATCGTCCTGCTCGTCCGCGCGGAGCTCGGCTCCATGCCGTGGGACGTGCTGTCGCAGGGCGTGGTCCGCGTCACCGGGTCGTCCTTCGGCACGGTCACGGTCGTGCTGTCGTTCGTCGTCTTCGCCTGCTGGGTGCCGCTGCGGCAGCGTCCCGGCATCGGGACCGTGGCCAACGTCGTGGTCATCGGCGCGCTGCTCGACCCGTTCCTCGCCCTCGCGGCGCGCCTGCCCGACCCGTTGCCGCTGCCCGCCGCGATCGGGCTCGTCGTGCTCGGCGTGCTGACGAACGCGCTCGCGACGTCGCTGTACGTCGGTGCGCGCCTCGGCCCCGGTCCGCGCGACGGCCTCATGACCGGCATCGTCGCGCGCACGGGCTGGCCGCTCCGGCTCGTGCGCGGCTCGATCGAGGTCGTCGTCGTCGCCGTCGGGTGGGCGCTCGGCGGCACGCTCGGGTTCGGCACGCTCGCGTACGCGCTGGCCATCGGCCCGCTCGTGCACGTGCTCCTGCCGCGACTCAGTGTCCCGGAGCGCGCCGCGGCGGCCGCGGACGGCGCGGGCACGCCCGGTGCCACGGGTGTGCCCGCCCTCGACGGTGCGGCGGAGCCGGACGCCGGTGGTGCGGGGGAGCGGGACGCCGGCGGAGCGGTGGAGCCGGTCGGACGCTGACACCGGTCGGACCCGACGCCGCGCCGTCAGGCGACCCGTCGGCGGCGCGGTGCGCGCCCGTGCGGCGTCAGGACGGGTACTGGCCGTGCTTGACCTGCGGCTTCGGCAGACGAGACGGGCGCACCTGGAAGGCGCGCAGGACGGCGTACATCGTCATGCCGTTCGGGATCTGCGCCGCGTCGAAGCGTGCGTGCAGCCGCTTCTTCAGCCCGCGCCACATCAGCCAGCCGTCGACGATCGCGGCGATGATGAAGACGTAGAGGATCGCCAGCGAGAGGAACGCGAGCGTGGGGGCGGCGGCCGCCGTGACCATCTGCAGCACGAGGAACACGGCCGCCACCGGCAGGAAGAACTCGCCGAGGTTCCAGCGGGCGTCGACGTGGTCGCGCACGTAGCGGCGGACCGGGCCGCGGTCGCGCGCGGGCATGTGCCGCTCGTCGCCGGTGCGCATCGCCTGGTACTCGAGCTCGCGCTGCGCACGCTGCTTCGTACGGGCGGACCTCGCGGCAGCGCGACGGTCCTCGGGGACGAGGGGCCGGCGGTTGCGGGCCTCGGCCTCCTTGCGCGTCGGCGTCGGACGCCCCTTGCCGGACCGGAGGTCGTCGGCCGTGGACGGCGACGACGCGGGGGCCGACGGCTGCGGTGCCGCGGTGGTGGGCGGGGGGTCCTGCTTGCGTCCGAACACCCGCCCAGGGTAGTCGAGTAGCGTGCCGGGACGTGACGTCCACACCCGCCCCCACCGGTTCCCCGTCCCCTCTGCCCGCCGACCGCGTCGCCGCCCTGCGCGAGCGGACCGCCGCCCTCTTCGCCGGCGTCCGCGCGGACCTCGAGGCGCTCGTGCGCATCCCGAGCGTCTCCAACGCGGAGTTCGACCCGTCGCACGTCGAGGCGTCGGCGGCGGCCGTCGCGGACCTCCTGCGCGGCGCGGGCGTCCCGGAGGTGCAGGTGCTGTGCGTGCCGCGCGCGGACGGCACGCCCGGCGCACCGGCCGTCGTGGCGCGCCGCCCCGGCCCGGCGGGTGCGCCCACCGTCCTGCTGTACGCGCACCACGACGTGCAGCCGCCCGGCGACGCAGCCGACTGGGACACGGCGCCGTTCGAGCCCACGCAACGCGGCGAGCGGCTGTTCGGCCGCGGCGCCGCCGACGACAAGGCGGGCGTCATGGCGCACGTCGGTGCGTTGCGCGTGCTCGCCGACGAGCTGGGCGTCGGCGTGACGGTGTTCGTCGAGGGGGAGGAGGAGGTCGGGTCGCCGACGTTCGTCGACTTCCTGCACGCGCACCGCGAGCTCCTGGCGGCCGACGTCATCGTCGTCGCCGACTCGACGAACTGGCGGGTGGGTGTGCCCGCCCTCACGACGTCGCTGCGCGGCCTCGCCGACCTGGTCGTCGAGGTCGCCGTGCTCGACCACGCGGTGCACTCCGGCATGTTCGGCGGGCCCGTCCTCGACGCCCCCACGCTGCTGGCGCGGCTGCTCGCCACGCTGCACGACGAGCACGGCGACGTGGCCGTCGAGGGGCTGGTCCGCGCGGCGGACCCGGCGGTCGACATGGACGAGGACGCGCTGCGTGCGGACGCGGGCGTCCTGCCCGGCGTGCGGCTGGCCGGCACCGGCCCCCTCACGGCGCGGCTGTGGACGCGCCCCGCGATCGGCGTCATCGGCATCGACGCCCCGCGGGTCGCGAGCGCCTCGAACACGATCACACCGCGGGCGTCGGCCAAGCTGTCCGTCCGCCTCGCCCCGGGTCAGGACCCGGCGGCCGCGCTCGCGGCCGTCACGGCGCACCTGCACGCCCACGCGCCCTTCGGCGCGCGGGTGACGGTGCACGACGGCGAGCTCGGCAAGCCGTTCCAGGCGGCGGGCGACTCGCCGGCTGCCGGCGCGGCACGCTGGGCGCTCGGCGAGGCGTGGGGGACCCCGTCGGTCGACGTCGGCGTCGGTGGGTCGATCCCCTTCATCAGCGACCTGCTCGACGTCTACCCGGACGCCGCGATCCTCGTCACGGGCGTCGAGGACCCGGACTCCCGCGCGCACGGCGCGAACGAGTCGGTGCACCTCGGCGAGCTGGAGCGCGTCGTCCTGGCGGAGGCCCTGCTGCTGGCGTCGCTCGCACCGCGGGCCTGACCCACGGGCCGACGCACCGGCGCCGGGAGGTCGGACCACCCGGTGCCGGTGCGCGTGCCCGTCAGCGGTGCGCGACGTCGACCGCGCGCGCCCAGGCCGCGACGTCGTCGGGCAGCGTCGGTGCCGTGGAGATCTCCGGGTCGAGCAGCGCGACCACGTCCGGCGCGGGCACGCGGTCGCCCCGCCGCGACAGGAACCGGCCCGCGACCCAGCCGCGCGCCACGTGCTCGTCGCCGCGTGCGAACACCTGCTCGAGGTACACGACGCGCTGGTCCCAGCCGACCACGCGCGTGGTGATCGTGAAGCGCTGACGCCACGTCAGCGAGCGGCGGTAGCTCACCGTGGACGCCGCGACCACGGGGTACCACCCGCGCTCGGCGAGCAGCCCGAACGCACCGAGGTCGGCGAGGTAGTTCGTGCGCGCCACGTCCATCATCTGCAGGTACACGCCGTTGTTGACGTGGCGGTAGATGTCGAGGTCGCCGACGCGCACGCTCAGCCGTGTCACCGACGGCTCGAGGGCGTGGCGACCCGGGACGGCGGGCCGGGGGCGCGCGGTGGCGAGGGCGAGCTGCAGCGTGCGGGTCACGCCCCGACGCTACCGGCGCGGGTCAGACCGGCGGTGCGGGATCGTACTGGAGGCCGCGGCGCACGGCGCGTGCGGCGTCGGCCGACTCGAGGCGCGCCACCAGGTGCAGCGCCATGTCGATGCCCGCGCTCACACCGGCGGACGTGACCACGTCGCCGTCGTCGACGAACCGTGCCTCCGCGTCCACGAGGACGCTCGGGTCCGCGCGCGTCAACGCGTCGAGGGCGTCCCGGTGGGTCGTCGCCGGCCGGCCGGCGAGGAGCCCGGCCGCCGCGTACACCAGCGCCCCCGTGCACACGCTCGCCATCAGCGGCGTCGTCGCGCGCACCCCGCGCACCCACGCCAGGTGCCCGGGGTCGGCCAGCAGGGTGCGCGTCCCGGGTCCGCCCGGGTGCACCAGCACGTGCAGCGGACCGACGTCCGCCGCGCCGGTGTCCGGCACCAGCCCCAGGCCGTGGGCGCAGCGGACGCCGCCGCCGTCGGCCGAGAACGTCAGCACCTCCGGCCGCAGGTCGCTGTGCGCAGCCCACGCCCCCAGCACCTCCCACGGACCGACGACGTCCAGCTCCTCCACGCCGTCGAACACGAGCAGCCCGACCCGCAGCGGTCCTTGCGTGCTCATCGTCCGCCCCCCCGTCGGCCGGGTCAGTGGCCCGGCAGCGCCAGCATCTGGTCCAGGGCGACGCGCGCCCAGTGGGCGTCGTCGGCGTCGACGACGACGCGGTTCGGCACGCGGCCGGCCACGAGCTCCTCGAGCGCCCACACGAGGTGCGGGAGGTCGATGCGGTTCATCGTGGAGCAGAAGCAGACCGTCGAGTCGAGGTAGTGCACCGTCAGCTCCGGGTGCGCCTGCGCGAGCCGGCGCACCAGGTTGAGCTCCGTGCCGATCGCCCACGACGAGCCCGGCTCGGCCGCGTCGAGGGCCTTGATGATGTACTCCGTCGAGCCGACCATGTCCGCCGCTGTGACGACGTCGTGCGTGCACTCCGGGTGCACGAGCACCGTCACGCCGGGCACCGCGGCCCGCACGTCGGCCACGTTGCGGGCCGAGAACCGGCCGTGCACCGAGCAGTGCCCCCGCCACAGGACCATCCGGGCGTCCCGCAGCTGCTGCGTCGTCAGCCCGCCGCCCGGCCTGCGCGGGTCGTACACGACGCAGTCGTCGAGCGACAGGCCGAGCGCGCGCACCGCCGTGTTGCGGCCCAGGTGCTGGTCCGGCATGAACAGCACCTTGCCGCGCCCGGCGACGCCGCCGACCCGGTCGAACGCCCAGCGCAGGGCGACGTGCGCGTTCGACGACGTGCACACCGTGCCGCCGTGCCGGCCCGTGAACGCCTTGATGGCCGCCGTGGAGTTCATGTAGGTGACGGGCACGGTGTCGTCGGCGACGCCGGCGTCGACCAGCACGTCCCACGCGTCCTCGACCTGGTCGATGGCCGCCATGTCCGCCATGGAGCAGCCGGCGGCGAGGTCGGGGAGCACGACCTGCTGCGCGTCGGACGTGAGGATGTCGGCGGACTCCGCCATGAAGTGCACGCCGCAGAACACGACGAACTCGGCCTCCGGCCGCGCCGCGGCCTCGCGCGCGAGCTTGAACGAGTCGCCGGTGACGTCGGCGAACGCGATGACCTCGTCCCGCTGGTAGTGGTGGCCGAGCACGAAGGCGCGGTCGCCCAGCGCGGCCCGGGCGGCACGCGCGCGGTCGACGAGCGCGGGGTCGGCCGGGTCGGGCAGCGCGCCGGCGCACTCCACGCCCCGCTCGGACGCCAGGTCGGCGCCCCGCCCGAGCAGGAGCAGCGCGGACGGCGCGGGCTCGGTGAACGTGCCGGTCGAGGGCAGGGTCAGGCTCACGGCGGCATGATCCCACAGGCCGACGTGCCTGCCGAGGGCCGTCCGGTGCGGGACGAGCGCCCGTCCGGCCCGCCCGCGGGGCGACGTCCGCGGCGACGGCCGCGCGTGCCACCATCGCCCCGTGCGCGTCCTCCTCGCCCCCGACTCCTTCGGGACCTCGCTCACCGCCGTGCAGGCCGCCGAGGCGCTCGCCGCCGGGTGGCACCGCGGTGCACCCCACGACGACGTCGACCGGTGCCCCCTCGCGGACGGCGGCCCCGGCTTCGTCGCGACCCTCCAGGGCGCGCTGGGCGGCACGGTCGACGCCGTGACCGTCACCGCGCCGCTGGGGGACCGCGCACCGGCGGCGGTCCTCCGCGTCGGCGGCACCGCCTACGTCGAGTCCGCCCACGCCCTCGGGCTCGACCTCGTGCCGCCGGCCCGGCGCGACCCCACCCGGACGACGAGCGCCGGCGCGGGCGAGCTCGTCGCCGCGGCGCTCGCGGGTGGCGCCCGGCGCGTCGTCGTCGGGCTCGGCGGGTCGGCGACCAACGACGCCGGCGCCGGACTGCTCGCCGTGCTCGCCGACGCCCTCCTCGGTCCCGACGCCGTCGCCGCCACCGGCGCGGTGCTGCGCGCGGGCGGCGGCGGGCTCGGCGCCGTTCGTCCCGAGGACCTGCGCTGGCTGCCGGCGCTGCGCGACGCCCTGCGCGGCGTCGACCTCGTCGCGGCCGTCGACGTCGACGTGCCCCTGCTCGGCCTCCAGGGCGCGTCGGCGGGCTTCGCGCCGCAGAAGGGCGCGACGCCCGAGCAGGCGCAGGACCTCGAGCGAGCCCTCGGCGCGTTCGCGCACGCCGCGGCCGCGGCGCTGGGCACCGGCGACGTCCGGCCCGGGCCGGTCGCGTATA
>NZ_JBFTEP010000081.1:0-16720 GCF_047229365.1 Cellulomonas pasadenensis
GAATAGGCTCGACCGCCTCGACGCCCGCCGGCGCGGCGGGGTCCTCCCGCACCGGCAGCGCGAGCGCGAGGGGCCCCCCCCCGGGCGCCGGCGCCTGAAGGTCCAGGACGCTCCACCGCTCCCGCGCCGCCGCCTCGCCCCGCGAGCTCCCGGCCGTCCGCCCGCGGACGATCCCCACCAGCTCCTGGACCAGCGCGTGCTCGGCGTCCCGGTGCCAGACGAGCGCCACGGGTGACCCGGGCACGTCGGCGACGTCCCGCACGGCGAACCGCTTGTCGCCGTGCTCGCGCGCGAGCGCGTGCGGGAGCACCACGACGCCGGCGCCCGACGCCACGAGGTCGAGCGCGGTCGGGGTGTCGGGGACCTCCGTGACGTCGTCGGCGCCCACGGCGGCCTCGACGCCGAGCACGTCGTCGCCCGGCACGAGCAAGGTCTCCTCGCGCAGGTCGGCCAGGTCGACGGTGTCGACGACGGTGAACAGGTGCTCGCGCGGCACGACGACGACCGCGCGGTCCTCCCACAGCGGCACGACGGCCCAGCCGTCGCGCGTGCGCGGCGCGGGGCCGGGCAGCCCCGGCACGCCCCGGCCCGGCACCCCCTGACCCGGCACGGCCGCCGCGCCCCCGTCCGGACCCGACTGCGGCGGCAGGCGCAGCACCGCGGCGTCGACCCGGCCCTCGAGCACCGCGGCGGCCGCGTCGGCGGGTGTGCCGCGCACGACGTCGAGCGGCTCGTCGGGCAGCCGCTCGGCCCACACGCGGGCCCACCGGTCCGGGGTCACGCCCGGCACGAGCAGGAGCCTCACCGGGTCCGCCGCACGATCAGGTCGGTGACGTCGTGGCCGAGGTCGAGCCCGCGCTGCTCGAACCGCGTGACGGGCCGGTGCGCGGGCCGCGGGACGACGCCGCCCGCGAGGTCCGGCTCGGCGGCGAGCACGTCGGCGGCCTGCGCGGCGTACTCCGCCCAGTCGGTGGCGACGTGGAACGTGCCGCCCACGCGCAGGCGGTCCCGCACGAGCGCGACGTGCTCCGGCTGCACGAGCCGCCGCTTGTGGTGCCGGGCCTTGGGCCACGGGTCGGGGAAGAACGCGTGCACCGCGTCGAGGGACCCGGGGGCGACCGACGCGCGCAGCAGCCGCAGCGCGTCGCCGTGCGCGACCCGCACGTTCGTCAGGCCCGCGCGCTCGACGAGCACGAGGAGCGCCGCGACGCCCGGCAGGTGCGCCTCGACCGCGAGCCAGTCGCGGTCGGGGTCGGCGGCGGCCATCGCGGCGGTGGCGTCGCCCATGCCGGACCCGATCTCGACGACCAGCGGCGCGGTGCGCCCGAACAGGGCGGCGGTGTCGAGCAGCCCGTCGGGCGTGCGCGGCGGCGCGGCGCGCTCGTCGTCGACGGAGAAGCCCCACCGCGGGAAGAGCCGGTCGAGCGCGTCGACCCGGTCCCGGCCCAGCGCCGCGCGGCGCGGGTGGAAGGTGCGCAGCGGCTCGTGGGGCCGCGACGCGCGGTGCGTGAACACGTCCTCGGCCGGGGGCATCGCACCAGGCTACGGGGCGGTGCGGGGCCCGACCGTCGGGCGTCGCGCCGGCCGCGCGTCAGGCCGGGACGTCCGCCGGGGCCTGCTCGAGCAGCGCGACGACCTCGCGCGCCGGGCCCTGCGCGAGCACCAGACGGCCGTACGGCGTGTCCTCGGGGCCGCTGACCACGCTGCCGCCGACGCGCGGCACCAGGCGCGCCGCCTCGTCGGCGTCCTCGACCGCGACGTACCAGGTCCACGCCGCGGGGACGTCCGCGCCGACGCCCGCGCCGTACGCGCCGACGCCGACCGCCGGTGACCCGCCCACGGCGAGCGACGTGTACGTGAAGTCGGGGGCGCTCATGTCGGTCGGCTCGTACCCGAAGAGCTCGGTGTAGAACCGGCGGGACGCGTCGGGGTGCTGCGACATCTGCTCCGCCCACACGAACGCGCCGGGCACGTCGGTGACGTCCCAGCCGGTGTGCGTGCCGGACTGCCACAGCCCGAAGACGGCGCCCGCGGGGTCCGCGAGGACGGCGATGTCGCCGAGGCCCAGCACGGTCATCGGCCCGGCCAGCAGCTGCGCGCCGGCGGCGACGGCGTGGCCCGTGCCGAGCGTGACGTCGTCGACGGCCAGGTACAGGCACCACGCGGCGGGGTCGTCGGCGTGGCCGTCGGACGCCGGGAGGAGGCCCGCGACGCGGTGCCCGTCGACGGACGCCGTGACGTACCCGCCCGTCTCGGGCCGGCCCTCGGTGAACTCCCACCCGAGCAGGCCGCCGTAGAAGCGCTGCGCCGCGTCGAGGTCCGGCACCGTGATGTCGGCCCACGCCGGAACGCCCGCCGGCCAGGGGCTGTCGTTCACCGTCATCGGTCCGCCGTCCTCTCGTCCGCACCCGGTGGTCCGCCGCCGGGCGGGGCACAGCCAACCATCTCGGACGCTCGTCCGCATCACGCGTCCCCAGGTCACGACGTCCCCGCGGGCCGCCCGCCGCGCGCACGGCGCACCGCGGTGCTACGCCAGAGCCATGACCCGACCGCCCGAGCCGCACGGTGCCACGGCGGCGACGCCGCCTCCCGGGCATCCGGCGACGCCGCCCTCCGGGCCCCCGGCGACGCCGCCCTCCGCGCACCCGTCGCCGCCGCTCGCCGCCACGGACGCGGCCGCCCCACCCGACGCGTGGGACGGCCTCGCCGGCGACGACGACGCCGGCGGCGGCGAGTCCCTGCTCACCGTGGTCCTGGCGCTGGTCGCCAACGTGCTCATCGCCGTCGCGAAGTCCGTCGCCGCCGTCGTCACCGGCGCCGCGTCGATGCTCGCCGAGGCCGCGCACTCGTGGGCCGACGCGGGCAACGAGGTGCTGCTGCTGATCGCGCACCGCCGCGGCGAGCGCGCCGCCGACACGACGCACCCGCTCGGGCACGGTCGCGAGGTCTACGTGTGGGCGATGTTCGCGGCGATCGGGCTGTTCGGCGTCGGCGCGGGCGTGTCGGTGACGCACGGGATCCAGGAGCTCGTGCACCCGGAGCCGGCGGGGTCGTTCACGGTCGCGTACGTGGTGCTCGGCATCGCGTTCGTGCTCGAGGGGGTGTCGTTCGCGCAGGCGTGGCGGCAGTCGCGCGCGGACGCGCGTCGGCGTCACCGCGGGCTGCTCGCGCAGGTGCTGCGGACGTCCGACCCGACGGTGCGCGCCGTCTTCTTCGAGGACGCCGCCGCGCTCGTCGGCATCCTCATCGCCGCCGGGGGCATCGCGGCGCACCAGGTCACCGGGTCGCCGGTGCCCGACGCGGTCGGGTCGATCCTGGTGGGTGTCCTGCTGGGCGTCGTCGCCGTCGTCCTCATCGTGCGCAACCTGCGGTTCATCGTCGGCGAGGCCGTCGACCCGGCGCTGCGGGACGCGGCCCTGCGGCGCCTGCTCGACATGCCGGAGGTGGTGCGCGTGACGAGCCTGCGCATCGAGTTCGTCGGCGCGCGGCGCGTGTTCCTGGTCGGTGCGGTGGACCTCGCGGGCAACCCCGCGGAGGACGACGCGGCGCACGTGCTCGCGCGGGTCGAGCGGCGCACGCGCGCGATCCCGGGGGTGGTGGGCGCGGTGCTGTCGCTGTCGGAGCCGCAGGAGCCGTCGCTGGTGCCGGCGGACGGCTGACGCGAGCTACGCGTCCGCGTCCTGCTCGGGCCGCGTGCCGACGCGGGTGTCGAGGAACCGGCGGACCTCCGCGAGGTAGCGCACGCGGGCGGGTGCGGGCGACAGCGCGAGGTCGTGCGCCCCGCCGGGCACCTGCACGAACGTCACGTCCGGCCCGAGCAGCGGCGCACGGGCCGCGATCTGCGCGGGGTCGAGCACCGAGTCGGTGCTGAGCAGGGCCTCGTGCCAGCGGTCGTCGGGGCCGGCGGCGTCGGACGCGAGGACGAGCACGGGGCAGTCGACGGCCAGGCCCCGTGCCACGCGCGCGTGCCCCCGCCGGACCGTCCGCGCGAACCCGGCGCGCACGTCGAAGGCGTGCGGCTTCCACGCCAGGTCGTAGTCCCACTCGCCGCCGCTCGCCGCGTGCAGCGCCTCGCCGTAGTGGCGTGCCGTCCGCGACACGACGAGGCGCGGCGCCACCCGGCCGGCGACGTCGATCGCCTGCGTCAGCACGGTGCGCTCGAACGCGTTCCCGCGCAGCTCGAGCCACGGGGAGTTGAGGACCAGCGCGTCGACGAGCCCGCGACCGCGGCGGGCGTCCGCCCACAGCGCCGCCGTGAGCCCGCCGGTGGAGTGCGCCATCACGACGACCCGGTCGTGCGACGCGCGCAGCAGGCGCACCGCCGTGTCGATCTCCTCGTCGTACGTGGCCAGGTCGGTGATCTCGTTCGCCGGCCGGCCGGGACGGATCGAGCGGCCGTAGTCGCGCAGGTCGAGGGCCCACAGGTCGTACCCGGCGTCGGCGAGGGCGTCGGCGACGTGCGGGTGGAAGAAGTAGTCGACGAACCCGTGCAGGTAGAGCACCGCCGTGCGCGGCCGCGGCCGGTCGGCGTCGGGGCGCCGGTGGACGAGCGTCGCGACCGGGCCGGGTGCGCCGCGGCGGGACAGCGCGTCCGGGCGCAACGGCAGCGTGCGGGCGACCCACCCGGGCCCCAGCACGTCGTCGGTCTCGGGCGGCCCCACGGTGTCGTCGGTCACGCGCCGATGCTGCCACCCGGCGCCGACACCGAGCACCCGACCCGCCACGGACCCGCCCTGCCCGCCACGGACCGGCCACCGCCCCGCCACCCCACGCCGACCCGGCCGTCGTGCAGCACGCGACCGCGGATCTGCTGCACGACGGCCGGGTCGCTGCGCCCGTCGGCGTTCCGGCCGGGCCGACCCGGCCGTTGCGCAGCACCCGGGTGCCGGGTCGCTGCACGACGGCCGGGTCGCGCCCGGCGGGGGGCTCAGGCGACCGACGGGACCGGGGTCGGCTGCGTCATCGGGCGGGCCGCGACGTGGCCCTGGCCGGCGACGTCGAGCGCGAGCTGCGTGATCCGCGCCGTGCCGTCCGGCGCCACCTCGACCGTGGACACGGACGCGTTGGGCAGCGGCACCAGCCCGACCGGGTCGATCGTGGCGAGGTACGCGCCGAGGGCGAGGCCGTGCCCGACGACGAGCACGTGCCCCTCCGGGTGCTCCGCGGCGATCCGCGCGAACACCGCGCGCGTGCGGCCCATGAAGTCCGCCGCGTGCTCGCCGCCGGGCAGGCCGGGGTGCGTCCCGGCGAGCACGTCCGTGACGAGGTCGGTCCACGCGACGACGCCGTCGAGCGTCGACTCGGGCTTCTGCTCGTAGATGCCGAAGTGGTACTCGCGCAGGTCGGGGTCGGTGCGCAGGCGCACCTCGGGGTGGGGCCGCAGCAGCTCGACGGCCGTCGTGACGGCGCGCCCGGACGGGGACGCCCACGCGGCGGTGAACGGCATGCCCGCGAGGTGGCGTGCGGTCGTGCGCACGCCCTCGCGGCCGGGGCGGGTCAGCGGGGAGTCGCAGCGGCCCTGCAGGATGCGCCGCGCGTTGAAGTGGGTGCGCCCGTGCCGGACGAGCGTCAGCGTGAGGGTCATCGGTGCCCTTCCTCTCCTGGTGTCACGGCGACGCTAGGAGGGGCCCGTGACGTCCGGACGACGCCGGCGCGACGGCAGGGTGACGCGTGGACGTCGGTGGCGCCGGACGCGCCGGCGCGGGGTCACGCCGGCGTGCAGAACCGCAGCCGGTTGCCGAACGGGTCGAGGACCTCGGTGGTCGGGCCGCCCGGCGCGTCGACGTCGACGCCGGGCCGCTGCCGTCCGCCCGTCCGCTCCCGCACGCGCGCGGCGAGGGCGGCGACGTCGCCGACGGGCACCCACAGGACGGCGCCGTACGCACCGTCGCCGGGGTGCTCCGACAGGTGCAGGCGCAGGTCGTCGAGGCTCACCTGCGCGTAGACGGGCAGGCCCGGCTCGAACCGGTGCTCCCAGTCGACCCGGCAGCCGAGGACGTCGAGGTAGAAGCCGTACGCGGTGGCGGCGTCGAGCACGCGGACGACCGGCACGGCGGCGCCCACGGCGGCCCGCGCCCGGGGCGACGCCGCCCCGCCGGCCGGGGAGCTGTCGGTGGAGCCTCCGCCGACACCGGGCACCGCCGCGGCGAGCGCGTTCCAGTCGCGCAGCCCGAGCGCGTGGGCGACGAGCTCGAGCGCGCGCGAGTGCGTGACGGCGTGGCCGTCGGCGGCGAGGTCGGCGCGCAGTGCGCGGGCCATGGCCTTGGCCTGCGCGGGCGTGGAGAGCGGGTGCGTGGTCACGGTGCCTCCGGGACGACGGGACCCGTGACCGGTGCTCGCGTTGCCGGTGCCGTCCCGTCGCTCGTCGACGCGCCGTGGCGGTGCTCCTCGCGGCACGTTCACCGTCCCCGGGGGGTGCGAGCGGCGGGCCGTGCCCGGCCCGGTCCCAGGGTAGACCGCCCGGCGCGCGGCGCCCAGACCGCAGGACGGACCAGACTTGAGCGGAATAGACTCAAGTCTGCGGTCCGTTGAGGACGTCAGGAGAACAGGAACGACGTGCGGGAGGTCCCGCACAGGGAGGTCACGTGGACGCGAAGTTCACCACGCGGTCGCAGGAGGCTCTCGGCGACGCGATCCAGCAGGCGAGCGCGGCCGGCAACCCGCAGCTGGAGCCGGCGCACGTCCTCAACGCGCTGCTGCAGCAGGACGGCGGCGTCGCCAATGGGCTGCTCGACGCCGTCGGCGCCGACCGGCAGGCGCTCGGCCGCGCCGTGCGCGGCATCCTCGTCAACCTGCCGTCGTCGAGCGGCTCGACGGTCGCGCAGCCCAGCGCGTCGCGGCAGACCGCGAGCGCGCTCGAGGCGGCGAACGCGGAGGCGCGCAGCCTCGGCGACGACTACGTCTCGACCGAGCACCTGCTCATCGGCCTCGCGGCCGGGCAGTCCGGCGTCGCCGACGCGCTGCGCGCGGCCGGGGCGTCGCGGGACACGCTCGTCGCGGCCCTGCCGTCCGTGCGGGGCAGCGCCCGCGTCACCACGCCGAACCCGGAGGGCACGTACAAGGCCCTCGAGCAGTACGGCGTCGACCTGACGCAGCGCGCCCGCGACGGCAGGCTCGACCCGGTCATCGGCCGGGACGCCGAGATCCGCCGCGTCGTGCAGGTGCTGAGCCGGCGCACCAAGAACAACCCCGTCCTCATCGGCGAGCCCGGCGTCGGCAAGACCGCCGTCGTCGAGGGCCTCGCGCAGCGCATCGTCGCGGGCGACGTCCCCGAGTCCCTGCGCGGCAAGACGCTCGTCTCGCTGGACCTCGCGTCGATGGTCGCGGGCGCCAAGTACCGCGGTGAGTTCGAGGAGCGCCTCAAGGCCGTGCTCGCCGAGATCACGGCGTCCGAGGGGCAGGTCGTCACGTTCATCGACGAGCTGCACACGGTCGTCGGCGCGGGCGCCGGCGGCGAGGGCGCCATGGACGCGGGCAACATGCTCAAGCCCATGCTGGCCCGCGGCGAGCTGCGGCTGGTCGGTGCGACGACGCTCGACGAGTACCGCGAGCGCATCGAGAAGGACCCGGCGCTCGAGCGGCGCTTCCAGCAGGTGTTCGTCGGCGAGCCGTCCGTCGAGGACACCGTCGCGATCCTGCGCGGGCTGCGCGAGCGGTACGCGGCGCACCACCGTGTCGAGATCTCGGACGGCGCGATCGTCGCCGCCGCGACCCTCTCCGACCGGTACATCACCGGCCGCCAGCTGCCCGACAAGGCGATCGACCTGATCGACGAGGCCGCCTCGCGCCTGCGCATGGAGCTCGACTCGTCGCCCGTCGAGATCGACGAGCTGCAGCGCGCCGTCACGCGCCTGGAGATGGAGGAGCAGTTCCTCGCCACGGCCGACGACCCCGCGTCGCAGGACCGCCTCGCGCGCCTGCGCGCCGACCTCGCGGACCGCCGCGAAGAGCTCGCGTCGCTCAACGCCCGGTGGGAGAAGGAGAAGGGCGGCCGCAACCGCGTCGGCGACCTGCGCGTGCGGCTCGACCAGCTGCGTGCCGACGCCGACCGCGCCCAGCGCGAGGGCGACCTCGCGACGGCCGGCCGCCTGCTCTACGGCGAGATCCCGGCCGTCGAGAAGGAGATCGCCGCCGCGGAGGCGTCCGAGGCGGAGCCGACGACCGAGGCACCGATGATCGCCGAGAAGGTCGGCCCGGACGAGGTCGCGGAGGTCGTCGCCGCGTGGACCGGCATCCCCGCCGGCCGCCTGCTCGAGGGCGAGACGCAGAAGCTGCTGCGCATGGAGGACGTGCTCGGCGAGCGGCTCGTCGGGCAGCAGAAGGCCGTCGCGGCGGTGTCCGACGCGGTGCGCCGGGCCCGCGCCGGCGTCTCGGACCCCGACCGCCCGACCGGCTCGTTCCTGTTCCTCGGGCCCACCGGCGTCGGCAAGACGGAGCTGGCGAAGGCGCTCGCGGACTTCCTGTTCGACGACGAGCGCGCCATGGTCCGCATCGACATGAGCGAGTACGGCGAGAAGCACTCCGTGGCGCGGCTCGTCGGCGCGCCCCCGGGGTACGTCGGCTACGAGGAGGGCGGTCAGCTCACCGAGGCCGTGCGGCGGCGGCCGTACTCGGTCGTGCTGCTCGACGAGGTCGAGAAGGCGCACTCCGAGGTGTTCGACGTGCTGCTCCAGGTGCTCGACGACGGGCGCCTCACCGACGGCCAGGGCCGCACGGTGGACTTCCGCAACGTCATCCTCGTGCTCACGTCGAACCTGGGCTCGCAGTTCCTCGTCGACCCGACGCTGGACGACACGGCCCGGCGCGACGCCGTCATGAGCGCCGTGCGGGCCGCGTTCAAGCCGGAGTTCCTCAACCGGCTCGACGACGTCGTCCTGTTCGACGCGCTCACGCTCCAGCAGATCGGGTCGATCGTCGACCTGCAGGTCGACCTGCTGGGCCGCCGCCTGGCGGACCGGCGCCTCACGCTCGACGTCACGCCCGGCGCCCGGGAGTGGCTCGCGCTCGAGGGGTACGACCCCGCGTACGGCGCGCGCCCGCTGCGCCGGCTCGTGCAGAAGGAGATCGGCGACCGCCTCGCGCGGGCGCTGCTCGCCGGCGAGGTGCGCGACGGCGACACCGTGCACGTCGACCTCGCCGACGGCGGCCTCACGGTGCAGGCGACGCGCTGACGTCCTGACGACGCACCGACGGGCCCGGTCCCTGCGCGGACCGGGTCCGCCGGTCGTCGTCACGGCGCACCCGTCGTCCGTGCTGCGCCTGCGCGAGCGCGCCGAGCGGGAGGCGGCCACCGCGGCGATCGTCGCCGACCTGCGGGTCGCGGTGCGCGCCGCCGCCGGGTGACCGCACCGGGCGACCCTGCCGCCACCCCGCGTCCGGGGGCCGGCCACCGCACAGACCCGGGGGAGGACCACCGGGCGTCACCCGGGGCCGCGTGACACCATCGAGCCGTGCCTCTCCTGACCGCCCTCGCCGCCGCCCCGACGACCGCACCGGCCGCCCCGGCGCTCGCCGCGGCCGGCGGCACGGAGCTCACCGGCCTGGCCGGGTGGGTCGTGAGCGTCATCGAGTCCCTCGGCCCCGTCGGCGTGGGGCTGCTCGTCGCGCTGGAGAACCTGTTCCCGCCGATCCCGTCCGAGGTGATCCTGCCCGTCGCGGGGTACGTCGCGTCGCAGGGCGACATGTCGCTGGGCTGGGCGGTCGCGGCCGCGACGATCGGCGCCGTCGTCGGCGCGTGGCTGCTGTACGGCCTCGGGTACGCCGTGGGCCGCGACCGCATCCGGCGCTGGATGCAGAAGATCCCGCTCATGGAGGCGTCCGACCTCGACACGGCCGAGGGCTGGTTCGAGCGGCACGGCGGCACGGCGGTGCTCGTCGGCCGGTGCGTGCCGGTCGTCCGGAGCCTGATCTCGATCCCGGCGGGCGTCGAGCGCATGCCGTTCTGGAAGTTCACGCTGTTCACGCTCGCCGGCTCGCTCGTGTGGAACGGCGGGCTCGTGCTCGCCGGCTACCTGCTCGGCGCGCAGTGGGAGGACGTCGGCCGGTACAGCGACGTCCTCAACTACGCCGTGTACGCGGTGATCGTGCTCGTCGTCGCCAAGTTCGTGTGGGACCGCACGGGCGCGCGCGGCGAGCGGCGCCGGCACGCCGGCGAGGGCGCCGTCTGATGCTCGCGGCGCCCTGACGCTCGCGGCGCCGGCTGGTCCGGCCCGCGTCAGCCCTCGACCGGGACGCTCGACGACGAGCCCGTGACGGGCTCGGGCGGCACCGCGAGGCACAGGCCGGAGCGGTCGCCGTCGTCCCAGCCCTCGCGCGTCGGGGCCCACGTGACGACCTCGACGCCGGCCTGCGCCTCCTCGTCGGTGAGCACGCAGGACCGGGCGACGCGCGCGTGCGCGGCGTCCTGACCGGGCCACACGGCGTCCGGCGCGAACGCGTACTCGCCGATCACCTGCGCGGCGTGCTCCTGCGCGCAGGGCACGACGCGCACGCGGTCCACGGCGCCGTCCGCCGGCAGCCCCGCCAGGCAGGAGCCGGTGACGAGCTGCACGGCGTAGGCGTCGACGGGCTCGGTGACGTCCGGCGGCAGCGGCCGCGTCCGGCCCTCCTCGACGAACCGGCCGACGACCAGCGACGCACCCGTCACCGCCGCGACGGTCACGACGACGCCGACGACGAGCCGGACGCGGCCGCGCCGCCGCGGCCCGGTGTCCCAGCCCGCGGCGTAGTGCGTCGGCGGGTTCGGGTCCTCGACGGGGCGGTCGTCGCCCGGGACGTCGGCGCTCACCGGCGTCAGTCCGCGATCTCGAGCACCACGGGCACGTGGTCGGACGGCTGCTTGCCCTTGCGCTGGTCGCGCACGAACGTCACGTCGGTGACGCGCGCGGCGAGCGCCGGCGTCGCGAACGCGTGGTCGATGCGCATGCCCTCGTTCCGCGGGAACCGCAGCTGCTGGTAGTCCCAGTACGTGTACGTGTGCTCGCCGGGCCGGTGCGTGCGGGAGACCTCGGTCCAGCCCGCCTCCGCGAACGCGCGGAACGCGTCGCGCTCGGCCGGGGTCACGTGCGTGCGGCCGGCGAACCGCTCGATGTCCCACACGTCCGTGTCGAGCGGCGCGATGTTCCAGTCGCCCATGAGCGTCGCCTGCAGCCCGGGGTCGTCGGCCAGCCACTTCTCGGCGGCGTCGCGCAGGGCGGCGAGCCACTCGAGCTTGTAGGCGTAGTGGGGGTCGCCGATCTCGCGCCCGTTCGGCACGTACAGGCTCCAGACGCGCACGCCGCCGCACGTCGCGCCGAGGGCGCGGGCCTCCGCGACGGCCGGGTCGCCCCACGTCGGCTGCCCGGGGAACCCGACCTCGACGTCCGCGACGCCGACGCGCGACACGATCGCCACGCCGTTCCACTGCGAGTACCCGTGCGTGACGGCCTCGTAGCCGAGGGCCTCGAACGGCTCCCGGGGGAACGCCTCGTCCTTGACCTTCGTCTCCTGCAGCGCGAGCACGTCGACGTCCGCGCTCTCGAGCCAGGCCACCGCCCGCTCGCAGCGCGCCCGGATCGAGTTGATGTTCCACGTCGCCACCCGCACGGGACGGAACGCTACCGGCGGCCGCCGACACCTCCGCACCCCGGCGAGGGGCGCGGGCCGTCGACGGCCGCCGGTCGGCGCCGCGGCGCTGCCCTCAGGGGCGGCGCCAGTCGTCGGACTGCAGGTGCGAGCCGGCCATCGGGCCCATCCGGAGCATGCCGCCGTCCACGGGCCACGACGCGCCGGTGACGTACGCCGCCTCGGGCCCGCAGAGGAACCGGACGACGGCCGCGATCTCGCGTGCGTCGCCGGGCCGGGCGAGGGGGATGCCGGCGCGGTGCTTGCCCTCGAGCGGCGTCTCGTCCTCCTGCCCGGTCATGGGCGTCGCGATCTCGCCGGGCGCGACCGCGTTGACGGTGATGCCGTGCTCCGCGAGCTCGAGCGCCGCCACCTGCACGAGCAGGCCGAGCCCGCCCTTGGCGGCGCAGTACGGGCCCGCACCGACGCGCGGCGCGTGCTCGTGCACGCTCGTGATCGCGACGACGCGGCCGCCGGTGCCCTGCTCGACCATGCGGCGCGCGGCGGCCTGGAGGCACACGAACGCGCCGTCGAGGTCGACGGAGATCACGTGCCGCCACTCCTCGAACGCCATGTCGAGCAGCAGCGTCGAGGAGCCGGTCCCCGCGTTCAGCACGGCGGCGTCGATGCCGCCCATCGCCGTGATCGCCTCGTCGACGACCGGTGCGGCCGCCTGCGGGTCGCTCAGGTCGAGGTGCACGACGTGCGCCTGCGCACCGAGCGCCTCCACCTCGGCGGCCGTCGCGCGCGCCCCGGCCTCGTCCTCGTGCCACGTGACGGTGACGTGCTCCGCGCCCTCGGCGAGCGCCACCGCGGTGGCCTTGCCGATGCCGGAGTCCGAGCCGGTGACGAGCACGCGCCGCGGCCGGGTCCCCTCGGTGGCGTCCGGCCGTGCGGCGTCGCTGCTCACCGGTCGTCGCCCTGCCCGTCGTGCCTGACGAGCGGGTCGCCGTCCAGGTCGCCCCCGGACGACGGCTCGACGGGGTCGCCCGTCCGGTCGAACGTCGGGTCGTCGCCGCGCGGGCCCTGCGGGTTCGGGGTGGGGGAGTCCTCGTCGAGCGCGGCGGCGAGGCCGTCGTCGGAGGACGTCGGCGCCTCCTGGGTGTCCGCCACCTCGGTGGGCTCCTGCTCGGTGGCGCCCGTGCCCGTCACGTCCCTGCTCATGCCGCTCCTCTCGCCGGTCGGGCCGGGCTGCTGCGCCCGGCCCGACCGCGGGTCAGTGGGGGTGGTCGGTGGCCCGACGCGTGGTCGGTGCCCGGCGGTCGGTCAGTGGTCGCCGATCTTCTTGTCCGCGGCCGACTGCGCCTTGTCGATCTGGTCGTCGTGCGTGCCGCCGGTCGCCGACGACGCGGCGTCGGAGCCCTTCTCGAGCGCGGCGTCGCTCGCCTGCTCGCCCTTCTCGCCCCCCATCGCGTCGGAGGCCTTGCCCTTGAGGTCGTCGATACCCATGCGTGCTCTCCCTCGTCGCTCGGTCGTGCGGACGGTCGCACCGGGCGTGCCCGGCGCCGCCTCCATGCTGCGTCGGCGCCCGCGGCCCCGCACCCGCACCCCGCCATCCGGCCGTCCCGCGCCGGAGCCGGTCAGGCTCAGGGGGCGTCGCGCCCGTGGTCGTCCGGGGCATCCAGCCCGGCGAGCCCGGCGGGGTCCTGCTGGGCGGCGAGCATCAGCGCCGCGAGGTCGGGGTCGTCGGGCAGGCGCGGGTCGCGGACGTACCGCAGCGGGTCCGCCGCGATCGCGGCCATCCGCATCCGCAGCTCCTGGTCCGCACGCACGACGTCCCGCGCGCGCTCGAGCGCGTGCCCCAGCACGAACGACGTCAGGTCCTGCTCCTGCACCGCCGCGGCACGGCGCAGCAGCGCGAGCCCGTCCTCGGTGAGCCGCATGTGCAGCCGCGCGGTGCGCAGCGGGATGACCTCGCCCCAGACCATGCCCCGCACCGTACGAGCCCGCGCGCCCGCCCGTCCGGCGCCCTCCACACGCCCGCCCCGAGCCGACCACAGATCCTCGTCTGCCGCTCCGCAGCGCGCTCCCCAGGCCGACCACGCCGTCGCGGGCGCTCGGCACGTTCGCGCGGCGTCGCCCCCCGGGGCGGGCTTGCCACTCCTCGGCGAGTCGCGTGACGTGCGCCGGCTGGCGTGTCGGCGGCCGAGCGGATGTCTTCTGGCGGCCGTACGCACACCGTGCGCACGGTGTGCGTACGCCCGCGAGAAGAAGCCCTCCTGTGCGCCGACACACGTCTGCGACACGCCGCCGGAGCCAGCATCGACGAGGTGCCGGTTGCGTGGTGGGTGTGTCGCGGCGCGGGGAGACGGATGGGGAGCGATGCGGCTCAGCGGCCGGGTTCGCGCGGCTCCTCGGTCGCGCGCCGGCGGACGGCGAACGCCACGGACATGACGACCGACGCGGCCACCAGGGCGAGGAGGCCGAGCCACCTGTGGCCCGATCCCGTCAGCGCGAAGCCGACGACGAAGAGGCAGAACGAGGCGAGCGCGACGGGTGTCGACGGACGGCGCACGTCGTCCCTCCCGAGATCGATCCGGTCGGTGCGGTCGAGGCCGAGCGTGTCACACGGCGAGGGCCGGGCGCCTCCCCGCGCCCGGCCCTCGGTCCTGCTGCTCGTGCGTCGACGCACGCCGTCAGCGCACGTCGTCGTCCACCCAGTCGAACGTCCGCGTGACGGCCTTCTTCCACAGGCGGTACTGGCGGTCGCGCTCCTCGGGGTCCATGGACGGCTCCCAGCGCTTGTCCTCGGCCCAGTTGTCGACGACGTCCTGCTCGCCCGACCAGAAGCCGACGGCGATGCCCGCGGCGTAGGCCGCGCCGAGCGCGGTGGTCTCCGCGACCTTGGGCCGGATCACCGGCACGCCGAGGATGTCGGCCTGGAACTGCATGAGCTTGTCGTTGGCGACCATGCCGCCGTCGACCTTGAGCTCGGTCAGGTCGACGCCCGAGTCCGCGTTCATGGCGTCCAGCACCTCACGCGTCTGGAACGCCGTCGCCTCGAGCGCGGCCCGCGCGATGTGGCCCTTGTTGACGTACCGGGTCAGGCCGACGAGCGCGCCGCGGGCGTCGGACCGCCAGTACGGCGCGAACAGCCCCGAGAACGCCGGCACGAAGTACGCGCCGCCGTTGTCCTCCACCGTGCTCGCGAGCTGCTCGATCTCCGGCGCGGACGAGATGAGGCCGAGGTTGTCGCGCAGCCACTGCACGAGCGAGCCGGTCACCGCGATCGAGCCCTCCAGCGCGTACACGGCGTCCTGGTCGCCGATCTTGTACGCCACCGTCGTCAGCAGGCCGTTCTTGCTCGGCACCGGCTCCGTGCCCGTGTTGATGAGCATGAAGTTGCCCGTGCCGTAGGTGTTCTTCGCGTTGCCGACCTCGAAGCAGGCCTGCCCGAACGTCGCCGCCTGCTGGTCGCCGAGGATGCCCGCGATCGGCACGCCCGGCACCATGCCGCCGCGGCGGCCCTCGCCGTAGACCTCCGACGACGAGCGGATCTCGGGGAGCATCGACATCGGGATGCCCATCTCCGCGGCGATCTCCTCGTTCCACGTGAGCGAGTCGACGTTCATGAGCATCGTGCGGGACGCGTTCGTCACGTCGGTGACGTGGATGCCGCCGTCCGTGCCGCCCGTCATGTTCCACAGCACCCACGCGTCGGTGTTGCCGAACGCGAGCCTCCCCGCCTCCGCCTTCTCGCGCGCGCCCTCGACGTTGTCGAGGATCCAGCGCACCTTCGGGCCGGAGAAGTACGTGGCCAGCGGCAGGCCCACGCGGTCCTTGTACCGCTCGGCGCCCCCGCCGAGGGCGGCGAGCTCGTCGCAGATCTTCTGCGTGCGGGTGTCCTGCCAGACGATCGCGTTGTACACCGGCTCGCCGGTCTCGCGGTCCCACACGACCGCGGTCTCCCGCTGGTTGGTGATGCCGACGGCCGCGATGTCGCGGTACGTCAGGTTGGCGCGGGTCAGCGCGAGGGCGACGACCTCGCGGGTGTTCGTCCAGATCTCCGTGGCGTCGTGCTCGACCCAGCCCGCCCTCGGGAAGATCTGCTCGTGCTCCTTCTGGCCGCTCGCGACGATCTGGCCGGAGTGGTCGAAGACGATCGCGCGGGTGCTCGTCGTGCCCTGGTCGATCGCGATGACGTACTGCTCGGACATGCGTGTCCCTCCTGGGTGCGGCTCTGCGGGATGTCGGTGGGCGGGCGTCAGCCGATGTAGGCGCCGGCGACGAGGCCGGCGATCAGGCCGCCGACGAGGGGGCCGAGGAACGGCACCCACGAGTAGGCCCAGTCGCTGCTGCCCTTGCCACGGATCGGCAGCAGCGCGTGGGCGATGCGGGGGCCGAGGTCACGGGCCGGGTTGATGGCGTAGCCCGTGGGCCCGCCGAGGCTCGCGCCGATGCCGACGACGAGCATCGCGACGGCCAGCGGGCCGAGCTCGGACGGCGTGTTGCCGAACGCCAGGATGATGAAGACGAGCACGAACGTCGCGATGACCTCGGTGGCGAAGTTCCAGCCGTACGAGCGCAGCTCGGGGCCGGTCGAGAAGACGCCCAGCTTCACCGCCGGGTCCGCGTCCTGGTCGAAGTGCTTCTTGTACGCGACGAACGCGAGCGTCGCGCCGATGACGGCGCCGAGCATCTGCGCGACCACGTAGAGGAACCCGTTGACGAACGTGACGTCGACGCCGGGCGCGAACTCGTCCGCACCGCTCGCGACCAGGCCGATCGTGACGGCCGGGTTGAGGTGCGCCCCCGACTTGAAGGCGGCGAACACGCCCGCGAACACCGCGAGGCCCCACCCGAAGTTGATCAGGAGCCACCCGCCGCCGAAGCCCTTGGTCCTCGGCAGGATCACGTTGGCGACCACACCGGCACCGAGCAGGAGCAGGATCGCGGTCCCGAGGACCTCCGACACGAACGCCTGGCCCATCGTGTACTCGACTGTCTCCACTGGCAGACCTCTCTCTGACGACGTTGTCACGTGCGGGTCCGTCCCCGACGGCCCGGGTGGTGCGGCTGTGGTGCTGGTGGTGCGTGGTGCTGGTGGTGCGGTGGAGCTGCGGCGCGCGCGCCGCGGTGGAGCCCGCGGTCGCCGGCGGCACGGGCCGGGGCCCGCGCC
>NZ_JBFTEP010000082.1:0-16286 GCF_047229365.1 Cellulomonas pasadenensis
CGACGACGACGACCTCGTGGTCGTCGACAAGCCGGTGGGCGTGGCGGCGCACCCGTCGCCCGGGTGGACGGGCCCCGGGCAGCAGGTGCCGCTCCGCCGCGCGCTGCCGTCGCCGCGTGTCAAGGCCGCACTCGATCGCGACCAGCACGAGGGCCCAGGCGACCACGCCCACCGCCTCGTCGGCGCCCTCGATGCCGGCGAGGAGGAACGCGGCGAGCGGCAGGAGGTACGCGAACCGCCACGGGATCTCCCGCAGCGGCCGCCACGGCGCCTCGAGGTCCGCGCGCACCCACGGCCGGTACCGCGCGGGCACCGGGCGTTCGAGCAGCCGGTACCCGACCACGACGTGCAGGGGTGGCCGGGCGCGCCGGCGCGTCCGCAGGCCCGACCACAGCAGCGGCAGCCCCGCGCGCAGGCCGACGCGCCGCGCGCCCGGCTCCGCGAGGTCCGCGAGCAGCGACGTCATCTCGTCACCGCGCCGCGCGCGCCACCGCGGCGGGTACGCGAGGAGCCACCGGCGGGCGGACCGCGCGAACGCCGGGTCGACGCCGGGCAGGTCCTGCCCGTCCCGCGGCGCGCTCACCACGCACCGCCCGTCGCGGGCCGCGGCGCCACGAGGCGGCGCGCCCGTGCGGCGAGGGCCGTCAGCCGGTCGGTGTGCGCCGCGAGCGCCTCGCGGCCGGCCCCCGTGAGCCGGTAGTACCGCCGCAGCCGTCCGTCGACGACCTCCTCGCCGGACGCCTCCGCCCAGCCGGCGGCGACGAGGCGGTCGAGCACGCCGTAGAGCGTCCCGGCGCCGAGCCGGACCTCGTCGTCCGAGAGGTCGCGGACGGCCTGGACGATGCCGTACCCGTGCCGTGGCTCCTCGGCGAGCGCCAGGAGCACGAGGTAGCTCTGCTCGGTGATCCGCACGGGCGATATATATCGCGCGACGACCCATCTGCGCCACCCCGGTCGGCTCCCGGTGACGGCGGCGCACGACCCGGCCCGTGTCGGCGGTCGCCGCTAGCGTGCGGCGGGTGACGACCACTCCCCCGTCCGGCCCCGCCGGCTACGACCCCGACTTCCTCGGGCCCCGCGTGCCGCTGCCCGTCGTCGGCCGGCCGGTGCGGGAGCTGCCCGCCACCCACTTCACGGTGCTGCTCGACCCCGTGCGCCGGCTCGCGGCCGCGACCGCGGTCAACGTCGACGGCGCGGCGCTGCGCGACGTGCCCCGCGGCGACGACTGGCACCTCGACCCGCGCGTCCCCGCCGGCGAGCAGGCCGGCCCGGAGCTGTACGCGCGCAACGACCTCGACCGCGGCCACCTCGTCCGGCGGCGCGACCCCGTGTGGGGCGACCCGGGCGTCGCCGCGCGCGCCGAGCGGGAGACGTTCGCCTACCCCAACGCGGCCCCGCAGGCCGCCGGCTTCAACCAGGGCGCGGAGCTGTGGGTCGGGCTCGAGGACCACGTGCTCGAGCACGCGCGGGCGCAGCGGCTGCGCATCAGCGTGCTCACCGGGCCGGTGCTGGCGGACGACGACCCCGTCTACCGGGGCGTCGCGATCCCGCGGCGGTTCTGGAAGGTGGCGGCGTGGGCGCGCGACGCGGGCCGGGCGCTCGCGGCGACGGCGTTCGTCCTCGACCAGTCCCCCCAGCTCGACGACGGCGCGCTGCGGGCCGCGACCGCCGACGCGCAGGCCGCCGGCGACCCGCCGCCGCTCGGCCCGTTCCGCACCTTCCAGGTCCCCGTCGCGGACGTCGCCGACCTCACCGGCCTCGACCTCGGCCCCCTGCCGGCGGCGGACGTGCTCGCCGGGGTCACCGCGCAGGGCGCGGCGTGGCTGCGGCTGCGCACCCCGGCGGACGTGCGCCTGGGCTGACGCGCGCCTGGGCCGACGCGCCCGGGTCGGTGCGTGCGGGGCCGGTGCGTGTTGGGCGACGCGCGCCTCGACGGCGCGTGCGCGGGCACCGGTCCGGGCGGACGCCCCGTGGGATCATCGCCGCGTGGAGCTCCCCGTCGCCTGGTCCGTCGTCCTCGTCCTCACCGGGGCGTGGAACCTGCTGATCTGGCCGCGGTTCTGGCAGCGCATCGCCGCCGACCCGCGCTCCCGCGACGCCGACGGCCGCGCCACGCGGTTCCGCACGGTGCACGCGGTGCTGATCGCCGTGTCCCTCGTGCTCGGCGTCGCCGTGGGCGCGCTCGGGGTGCTCACGCTGCTCTGACCGCCCCCGCGCCGGCGCAGGCGCGCCCCGCCGGCGCACGGTGCCCGCCGTCGGAGCGGGCGCCCCGTCAGAGGGCCAGCGCCCGCCCCGTCAGCCGCTCGTACGCCTCGAGGTAGCGGTCGCGCGTGCGCTCGACGACGTCGGCGGGCAGGGCCGGCGGTGGCGCGTCCCCGGCGCGGTCCCACCCCGACGCGGGCGACGTGAGCCAGTCGCGCACGAACTGCTTGTCGAAGCTGGGCTGCGCGTGCCCGGGCTCCCACCGGTCGGCGGGCCAGAACCGCGACGAGTCGGGCGTCAGCACCTCGTCGCCGAGCGTCACGGCGCCCGTCGTGGGGTCGGTGCCGAACTCGAGCTTGGTGTCGGCGAGGACGACGCCGCGCTCGCGCGCGACCCCCTCCGCCCGCGCGTACACCGCGAGCGTGAGGTCGCGCAGCGTCTCGGCGGTCTCGGGGCCGACGAGGTCGACGACCGCCGAGAACCGCACGTTCTCGTCGTGCTCACCGAGGTCGGCCTTGGTCGCCGGCGTGAAGATCGGCTCCGGCAGCCGCGACCCGTCGACGAGCCCCGCGGGCAGCGCGATGCCGGTGACCTCGCCGTCCGTGCGGTACTCCGCGAGCCCCGACCCGGTGAGGTAGCCGCGCGCGACGCACTCGACCGGGAACATCTCGAGGCGGCGGCACACCATCGCCCGCCCGGCCACGGCGTCGGGCACGTCGGTGGTCACCACGTGGTTCGGGACGAGGTCGGCGAGCTGCTCGAACCACCACAGGCTCAGCTGCGTCAGCACGACGCCCTTGCCGGGGATGCCGGGCTCGAGGACGTGGTCGTAGGCGGACACGCGGTCGCTCGCGACGACGAGCACGACGTCGCCGTGCAGGTCCCGCAGCGCGATCCCGGCGGTGGTGTCGTCCGGCTCGTACAGATCGCGGACCTTGCCGGAGTAGACGTGCCGCCAGCCGGGGAGGTGGAGGAGGGGTGTCGCGTCGCTCACGCGCCCAGTGTGCCGTGCGGGTGCGCGGTGCCGGGTGCGCGTCCGCAGGCGGGGCGCGGTCGACGGCGTGACCGCGGCCGCAGCCGTCAGAGGGCGCGGTGGGTCCAGCGCCCGCCGACGAGCGTCCCGCCGACGCGCATGCCCCGCACCGACCCCGCCGCGGCGAGCAGCGCCGCCGGGTCGTCGTCCAGCACGGCGACGTCCGCCGGCCCCCCGACGCGCAGCCCCAGCGGCTCGCCGTCCACCGACGCGCCGAGCGCCACGTCCAGCGGGAGCCGCTGCTCCGCGTGCCACGCCGGGCGGCCGTCCCGCCGCCGGGTCACGGCCGCGTCGACGGCCGCCCACGGGTCGAGCGGCGCGACGGGCGCGTCCGAGCCCAGCGCGAGACGCACCCCGGCGGCGTGCAGGGCCGCGTACGCGAACGCGTCCCCCGCGCGCCCGGGCCAGTACCGGTCGACGACGTCGCGGTCGTCCATCGCGTGCTCCGGCTGCACGCTCGCGACGACGCCCAGCGCGGCGAAGCGGCGGACGTCGTCGGCCGTGACGAGCTGCGCGTGCTCGACCGAGCCGCGCGCGCCGGTAGCCGCGAACGCGTCGAGCGCGAGGGCGTTCGCCGCGTCGCCGATCGCGTGCACCGCGCACGTCAGCCCGTGCGCCGCGGCGCGCGCCATGAGCGGCCGGAGGCGGTCGGGCGGCACCGTGAGCACGCCGTGCGCGTCGGCGCCGTGCAGCCCCGGGTACGGGTCGAGGCACCAGGCCGTGCGCGTGTTGAGCGCGCCGTCCGTGATGACCTTGAGCGGCCCCTGCGTCACGAGCCCGGCGGGCTCGAGCGGGTCGCCGGTGCGCAGCCCTTCGGCGAGCAGCGCGTCGAGGTGCTGCTCCCACACGCCCGCTCGCACCCGCACGGGCAGCCCGGGCGTCGCGCGCCGCCGCCACACCGTGCGGTTGTCCGCGATCTCGAGGTCGACGACGCCGACCACGCCGCGCGTCGCGGCGTCGCGCAGGGCGGCGCCGACGAGCGCGTCGGCCGTGGTGTCGTCCACGCGGTCGAGGGCGGCCATCCGGTCCATCCACTCGGCCTCGCGCACGAGGCCGCTCGCCCGCGCCGGCACGCCGAGGTGCCGGAGCCCGGCGGTGGACGCCCACGCGCAGTGCAGGTCCCCGGACACGAGGACGACGGGCACGTCGCCCGCGACCGCGTCGAGCAGCGCCGCCGACGGCCGGTCGGGCCACAGCGCGTCCCGGAAGCCCTGCCCCACGAGCGGCGCCCCGGGTGCCGCGGCCTGCGGTCCGACCACCCGGCCCGCCGAGACCCGGCCCGCCGGGACTCCCCCCGCCGCGACCCGGTCCGCCGCGACCCGCTCCGCCACGAGCCGCGCGGCGTGCGCCGCCGACGTCGCCGCCGACACGTCGAGGCGCGCCCGCGCGAGCGCCCACTGCGTGACGTGCGCGTGCGCGTCCCACAGGCCCGGCAGGACCGTCCGCCCGTCGACGTCGACGGGTTCGGCGCCGCGCACCACGTCCTCGGGCAGGGTGCCCGTCGGGGCGACCGCCGCCACCCGGCCGCGCGTGAGCAGCACGTCGACGAGCCCGGCGTCGCGGCCGGAGCCCGCGTGCTCGTCCCCGCGGCCGGCCTCGTGCGAAGCCCGGTGCCCGGCGCCCTGCTCGACCCCGTGCCGCCGCGCCCGGCGCAGCAGCACGGGCGGCACCGTGCGGTCCGCCCGGCCCGTCATGCCGCCTCCCCGCCGCCCGTGCGATGCAGCGGCGGCGGTCAGGCGTCCGCCGCCTCGCTGACCGCGAGCGCGATGTCCGTGCGGTGGTGCGCCCCGCCGAGGTTGATGCTCTCGACCGCCACGTACGCGGCGCGGCGCGCGGCGGTGAGGGTCTCCCCCACGCCGACGACCGACAGCACGCGCCCGCCGGCGGACACGAGCAGCGGCGCGTTCAGCGGGTTCTCGCCGGTCTCGCCGGTGGTGCGCACGGCGGTGCCGGCGTGCAGGACGTGCACCCCGGGGACCGTCTCGGCCGCCTCGACGCCGGTGATCGGGTCCCCCGTGCGAGGCGCCTCCGGGTAGCCCTCCGACGCGACGACGACGGTCACGGCGGCGTCCGCGCGCCAGTGCAGCGGCTCCAGCGCGGCCAGGCCCCCGGTCGCGGCGGCCCGGAGCACCCGCCCCAGCGGCGTCGCGAGGCGGGCCAGGACGACCTGCGTCTCCGGGTCGCCGAACCGGGCGTTGAACTCGACGACCCGCACGCCGCGGCTCGTCAGCGCGAGCCCGCAGTACAGGACCCCGACGAACGGCGTCCCGCGGCGCGCCATCTCCGCGACGGTCGGCCGCGCGACGGTCTCGACGACCTCGTCGACCAGGCCCTCGGGCGCCCACGGCAGCGGCGAGTACGCGCCCATGCCGCCGGTGTTCGGCCCGGCGTCGCCGTCGAGCGCACGCTTGAAGTCCTGCGCCGGCACGAGCGGCACGACGTCCGTGCCGTCGGACAGCACGAACAGCGACACCTCCGGCCCGTCGAGGTACTCCTCGACCACGACCGTCCCGCCGTCCTTGGCCAGGCACGCCTGCGCGTGGGCGAGCGCCGCGTCGCGGTCGTCCGTGACGACGACGCCCTTGCCCGCGGCCAGCCCGTCGTCCTTGACGACGTACGGCGCGCCGAACGCGTCGAGCGCGGCGACCGCCTCGTCGACCGTCGTCACGACGCGCGGCTCGGCGGTCGGCACGCCCGCGGCGGCCATGACCTCCTTGGCGAACGCCTTGGAGCCCTCGAGCCGGGCCGCCTCGCGCGACGGCCCGAAGACGGGCACCCCCGCGTCCCGCACCGCGTCGGCGACGCCCGCGACGAGCGGCGCCTCGGGGCCGACGACGACGAGGTCGACGCCCAGCGACGTCGCCAGCTCCGCGACGGCCGCGCCGTCGAGCGCGTCCACCGGGTGCAGCTCGGCGTGCGCGGCCATCCCCGGGTTCCCCGGAGCCGCGTGCAGCGCGGTGACCTCCGGGTCCAGCGACAGCGCGCGGACGAGGGCGTGCTCACGGGCACCGGTGCCGACGACGAGGATCTCCACGGGCGCCGAGCGTACCGGCCGGGACGCGCCGCCCCCGCTGCACGCCCGTCCGCGGACGGGCGGCGCCGCCCTGCCACCGGTGCCGGCTACGCCGGGGCGATGGCCGCGTCGCCCACCCGGGCACGCGCCCACGCCCGCACGTTCGCGTGCACCTCGCTCGGCTCGCCGGCGTACATCCACGGGAACGACGTGAGGTGCCGCGCCGTCTCGGCGAGGTGCGGTGCCGCCTCCGCGGGGAGCTCCGCCATCCAGAACGCGCCCGCCAGCAGGTTGTGGCCCCACGCGCGGCCGACCGGCGACGGGCCGCCCGCCGACCACCGGTCCGCGGCGGCCCGGATCTCCGCACGCGTGGCGTCGCTCTCCATGTACGCCTGCGCAGCACCGGACGAGCGCTCGCCGAGCTCCAGGAAGTGCTCGACGTGCGCGACGACCACCAGCAGGCCCGTCGCGTGCCCCGCCGGTGCCTCGGCCGAGACGGACCGCGCGAACGTGAACATCGTCTCCGTGCTGCCGAACCACTTGGGCGCCGCGAACTGCAGCGCCTCGGCGAGACCGCCGCGGTGCAGCGGCGCGACGTCCCGCAGCTGCGCCAGGCGGCGCGCGTGCTCGACCTCGCCCAGCTGCAGCCCTCGCGCGATGCGCAGCCGGGAGGCGAGCACGGACGCGTCACGCGGCGAGACGGACAGCGCCTCGTCCGCCGCGCGGTCGGCCGCCTGCAGCGCCTCGAGGAAACCCTCGACGTCCCGCGCCTCCCAGTCGGACCCGCGCCGCATCCAGGCGAGCTCCACGAGCGCCTGCACGTGGAGCGCCTGCGCGTCGGGGCTCGCCGGCTCCGCGTCGCGCCACGCCTCGAGCCAGCGGCTGCGGCGGACCGCCAGCGCCGCCAGCTCCGACACGCGGTCGAAGCGCGCGTCGGCGTCGTCCGTGGCGGCGAGCAGGTGGGCGGCCGGGAGCCAGTCGTCCGCGGTGGCCGCGTCCCGGGCGGCGCGCAGGTCCACGTCGTCACCCGCGTCGTCGACCCGCACGCGGTCGGCCTCGAGCGGCTCGTCCCAGGTGCCACGGCCACCCGTCGCGACCCGGACGACGAGCCGGGCGACCCGTGCCGCCGTCGCCCACAGCACCACCGCCGCGGAGGACCACGCCAGCGTCCAGGCGAGCGACGTCGCGCCGGTCCACGCGTCGGCGAGCACGAAGACGAGCGCGGCCACCGCCACGAGAGCGGCGACGTACGCGACGACGAGGCCCTGGGTGCGGCCGCCGGCGGGCGAGAACCACCACGGCCCCTGCGTGGACAGGCCCAGCAGGCGGTGCGCCGGCGTGCTCGCGACCCCCATGACGAGCACGCCGAGCACGACGAGCACGGCGGCGCCGAGCATGACGTAGGCGGCGGGGGTGTCCCAGGCGGTGGCGTCCACGGCGCGGATCATCGCAGGCGCCGGCGGCCGGACGGGGCAGCGGCGTGCCGCCGCTCACCCGTCCGGCCGCCTGGCCGTCCGGTCGCTCCCGGTTCAGCCGAGCAGCTCGTGCCGGATGATCGTCGCCTCGCGGCCCGGGCCGACGCCGACCGACGAGATCCGCGTGCCCGAGACGTCCTCGAGGAACTGCAGGTACCGCTGCGCGTTGCGCGGCAGGTCGTCCATGTCCCGCGCACCGGTGATGTCCTCGGTCCAGCCGTCGAGGTACTCGTAGACGGGCTTCGCGTGGTGGAAGTCGCTCTGGTCGACCGGCATGTCCTCGACGCGGCGGCCGTCGACGTCGTACGCGACGCAGACGGGGATGCGGTCGCGGCCCGTCAGCACGTCGAGCTTCGTCACCACGAGGTCCGTGAGCCCGTTGACGAGCGACGCGTACCGCACGACGACGGCGTCGTACCAGCCGGTGCGGCGGGGCCGCCCGGTCGTCGTGCCGAACTCGCCGCCGGTCCGGCGCAGCCACTCGCCGTCGTCGTCCAGCAGCTCGGTGGGGAACGGCCCCTCGCCGACGCGCGTCGTGTACGCCTTCGCGACGGCGACGACGCGGTCGATGCGGGTCGGCCCGACGCCCGAGCCGGTGCACGCGCCGCCGGCGGTGCAGGCCGACGACGTGACGAACGGGTACGTGCCGTGGTCGACGTCGAGCATCGTGGCCTGGCCGGCCTCGAAGACGAGCGTCCTCCCCTCGTCGAGCGCGCGGTTGAGCACGGTCGGCGTGTCCGCGACCATCGGGCGCAGGCGCTCCGCGTGGCGGAGCAGCTCGTCGACGGTCTCGTCGACCGTGATCGCGCGACGGTTGTAGACCTTCACGAGCAGGTGGTTCTTCTGGTCGAGGGCACCCTCGACCTTCTGCCGCAGGATCTTCTCGTCGAACAGGTCCTGCACCCGGATGCCGACGCGGTTGATCTTGTCGGCGTAGGTCGGGCCGATGCCGCGGCCGGTCGTCCCGATCCGGCGCTTGCCGAGGAAGCGCTCGGTGACCTTGTCCATCGTCCGGTGGTACGGCGCGATGACGTGCGCGGCCGACGACACCAGCAGGCGGGACGTGTCCACGCCGCGCGCCTCCAGCGCCTCGATCTCCTCGAACAGCACCTCGATGTCGACGACGACGCCGTTGGCGATCACCGGGACGACGCCGGGCGTGAGGATGCCGGAGGGCAGCAGGTGCAGCGCGTACTTCTCGCCCTCGATGACGACCGTGTGCCCGGCGTTGTTGCCGCCGTTGAACTTCACGACGTAGTCGGTGCGGTCGCCGAGCTGGTCGGTCGCCTTGCCCTTGCCCTCGTCGCCCCACTGGGCGCCGAGCACCACGACGGCGGGCATGCAGATCACCACTTCCTGCTGCCTGCGGTGCGGCTCCGCCCGCAGACGGGCGCGAGCGGGCTCGCGGCGCGGGTGACCCGGGCGCGGGCGGCAGTGACCCGCGGCCACCCGGAAGGGTACCGGAGCGGGCCGTCGCACCGCCGACCCGGGCCCGCCGGCGGACGGGCCGCGGTCGGCGCGGGCGCTCAGCGCAGTGCGCGCACCTCGTCCGCGGACGTGCCCGAGTCGGTGAGGAACCGGCGGCAGCGCTCGCCCTCGTCGGTCTCGCCGATCGCGTCGGCCGCCTCCGCGAGCGCGAGGAGCGCGCGCAGGAACCCCTGGTTCGGCTCGTGCGCCGCCGGGATCGGTCCCTGCCCGCGCCAGCCGGCGCGGCGCAGCGCGTCGAGGCCCCGGTGGTAGCCGGTCCGGGCGTACGCGTACGCCGCGACCGGGTCGTCCGCCCGCTCCGCGAGCAGCGCCCACACCAGCGACGACGCCGGCACGACGCGCGCGGCGTCGCGGGGGTCCGCGCCCGTCGCGAGCGCGGTGCGCGCGGCACCGTCGGGGCCGTCGGCGGGCAGGAGCGTCGGGGCGGGGCCGTCCAGGAGGTTCTCGTGCGCCATGGCGTCAGTGTGCACCGCCGCCGCCCGGCACCGCGCCCGCGCCGCCGACCCGGCCCCGACCCGGCACCGGACGGCGGTCCGACCGTGCGCCGAAACCACCCGCCGCGCGCGTGCGCCGCGGTGGGAGCGCGGCTACAGTCGAACGGCCGACCAGCAGCCGTGACCGCGGCTCCCCCTCCCGGCCGGCACCGTCGCACCGGAGCAGCATGATCGAGATATCGACGTCGTCCACGACCACGACCCTCGTCATCGCGGGCGACCTCGACCTCGCGGAGCGCGACCAGTTCCCCGAGGTGACCGCGCGGGTCGTCGGCCTGCGCCGGCAGCTGCTCGTGATCGACATGTGCCGCGTCACGTTCATGGACTCGACCGGCGCGGCGTTCCTCATCTCGCTCGCCGACGCGGGCCGGCGTCGCGGCGGCGCCACCGTGCTGCGCGGCGCCGCGGAGCGCGACCTCTTCGTGCTCGAGATCTGCGGCGCGCTCGACCTGTTCCGCATCGACACGGTGCACGGCTGCGAGCCCGTCGACGGCGCGCCGGAGCCGGACACCGCGGACGCACCGGCCTGACGCGCCGGCCTCACGCACCCGCCCGGCGCTCGCGCGTCAGGCGTCGCGCGCCGACCGCGGCAGCGCGCCCGGACGCACCTTCGCCCACACCACCTTGCCCCCGCGCGACTGCCGCCAGCCCCAGTCGGACAGCCGCTCGACGATCTGCATCCCGAACCCGCCGACGCGGCCGGGGTGGCCGTCGGTCGTCACGGGCGGCGTCGGGTTGGCGTCCTCGACCTCGATGCGCAGGCCGTCGCCCGTGTCGTGCAGCTGCAGCGCGACGTGCCCCCAGCCGTGCAGCACGGCGTTCGCGACGAGCTCGCTGACCACCAGCTCGGCGTTCGACGCGTCGCTGACCTCCCACGCCTCGCACGTGCGGAGCACCGCGTGCCGCGCCCGCGCGATCGACGCCGGCTCGCTCGGCAGTGACCAGCGTCGCCGCCGCGGGCTCGTCGTCCCCGCGAGGTCGTCGTCCGGGTCGGGGACGCGCACCACGACGACCGCGACGTCGTCCTCCGGGTGGTCCGCGAGGCGGGACAGCAGGTCCTCGCCGATGCCCGGGGCGTCGCGCGCGGTGATGCTCGCGGCGACGCTCTCCAGGACCGTGAGCCCGTCGCGCAGGCTGCGGTCGCGGCGCTCCACGAGCCCGTCCGTGTAGTAGACGAGCACGTCGCCCGGCTCGAGCAGCACCTCGGCCGTCGTCCGCTCCCCCGACCCGAAGCCGATGAGCGGGCCGCCCGCGTCGCGCAGCTGCGTCGCGTGGCCGTCGCGGACGCGCAGGACCGGCAGGTGCCCGGCGCGCGCGTACCGCAGCAGCCAGCGGCCGTCCGACCGGCGGTCCAGCGTCGACAGGACGAGGCTCGCGGCGCGCGGGATGCGCAGGCCGGCGAACAGCTGGTCGACCCGCTCCAGGACCGGCCCCGGCGTCGTGATGTCGACGCTGTACGAGCGCACGACCGAGCGCAGCTGGCCCATCGCCGCGGCGGCCTCGACGTCGTGCCCGACGACGTCGCCGACGACCACGCCGACCGTGTCCGGGCCGATCTGCTGGACGTCGTACCAGTCGCCGCCGACCTGCGCGTCGTCCGCGTTCGGCGAGTAGTACGTCCACACGTCGACGCCGTCGACCTCGCCCTGCTCCGGCAGCATCGCCCGCTGCAGCGTCTCCGCGAGGCGGTGCTCGCGGTCGTACAGCCGCACGTTGTCGATCGACAGGCCCACGCGCCGCGCGACGAGCTCCAGCACCGTCACGGTCGCCGCGTCGAGCCCCGCGAGCCCGCCGCCGCCGCGCGGCTGCACGACCAGCAGGCCCACCGTGCGCCGGCGTCCCGGCACGGGCAGCACGACGACGCGGCGGTCGGGGGCGTCGGGGACGCGGCGGCCGTCGCGGCCCACGACGACGTCGCGCGCGCCCGGGCCGGCGTGCTCCGCCAGCCACCGCGCGTACGTCGCCTCGGGCTGCGTGGCGGCCAGGTCCAGCTCGACGGCGTGGTCGAGCGACCCGCCCAGCAGGCGACCCACCGGGTCGCGCGGGCACGACGTCGGCAGCCGCGGCCCCTGCCCGTCGGGACGCGGGGCGCCGCCGGGCCGGCGGGGGTCCAGGCCGTCCGCCGCCCACAGACCCCGGTCGTGCAGGTAGAAGCCCGCCCAGCCGACCACCTCGGCGGTCAGCAGCGACGCGATCTCGTGCAGGCCGTGCGGCTCGTCGACGTCCATCAGCAGGTCCGACACGCGTGCGATCAGCGACAGGCTCCGCCGCTCCCGGCGCTCCGCCTCGACCAGCGCGACCTGCTCCGCGTGCTCCGTCAGCTGCGCCGTCAGGTCCTGGAGCGCGGCCACCCAGGCGCCCACGCCGAGCCCCGCCACGCCCACCGGCGACAGGTGCGCCATGCACTGCACGTACGAGCCCTCGGGACGGCGCAGCACGACGCGCTGCACGAACGGCGCGCCCGCCGCGAAGCCGGCCCGGGCCGCCGCGACGTCCACGGGTCGGACACGCGGGTCGGTCAGCACGTCGAGCGCCGCGACGGCGCGCGGGTCGTACCCGGTCGCGTCGGCGAGGGCACGGTTGGCCCAGGTGACGCGCACGGCGTCCGGCGAGGCCGTGAGCAGGGCGGTCGGCACGAGCGTCGCCGCGAGCGCGTCGGCGAGGAGCGCCGGGTTCACCGCGACGAGGGCGTCGGACGGGGGATCGAGGGGCGACGCGGGGGCGGAGGAGTTGACCACCACCACCTCCGATCGTCTAGCGTGCCGAGCGGACGGACAACTCGACCAGCCGGCGAGCCCCTCCCCCTGCGCCGGAAGGAGCAACGTGCGAGACGGTAACAGCCCCGACCAGGGCGAGCCCACGCACACGACGGAGTCGGGCGGGGGGCCTGCCGCGGGCGAGCCCGGTGCCGTGCACGTCATCGTCGGGACGGACCGCACCCGGATCGTCCTCTCGGGCGAGGTGGACGCCGACCTGGGCCCCGAGCTCCAGGAGGCGACCGCCGAGGCGGAGCAGCGCGGGCTGCCCATCGAGGTCGACGCGCACCACGTGACGTTCATGGACTCGTCGGGCGTCGCGTTCCTCGCCCGCCTGTCGATCCGCAGCGAGCACCGCGTGCGCCTGCTGCGCGTGCCGCCGACCGTGCGGTTCCTCCTCGAGGTGACCCGCATCGGCGAGCTGCTCGACGTGGTCGACGACGACGGCGCCGAGCCGTTCGAGCCGGTGGACTCGGCCACCCCCTGACACGACCCCGCCCGGCTCTCGTGCCCGGGCGGGACGGCGACGGCCCCGGACCTGCTGGTCCGGGGCCGTCGTCGTGCTGGTGCGCGGGAGGTCAGGAGAGCTTCTGGCCCGCCGAGCGCAGCTGCTGGCACGCCTCGACGACGCGCGCGGCCATGCCGGCCTCGGCGAGCTTGCCCCAGGCGCGCGGGTCGTACGCCTTCTTGTTGCCGACCTCGCCGTCGATCTTCAGGACGCCGTCGTAGTTGCCGAACATGTGGCCGACGACCGGGCGCGTGAACGCGTACTGCGTGTCGGTGTCGATGTTCATCTTGATGACGCCGTTGTCGACCGCCTCGGCGATCTCCTCGGCCGTGGAGCCCGAGCCGCCGTGGAAGACGAGGTCGAACGGGTTCTCCTTGCCGATCTCGTCGCCGACGGCCTTCTGGATGTCGGCGAGGATCGACGGACGCAGCTTGACCGCACCCGGCTTGTACACGCCGTGCACGTTGCCGAACGTGAGGGCCGTCAGGTAGCGGCCCTTCTCGCCGGCGCCGAGCGCGCGGACCGTCGCGAGGCCGTCCTCGGCCGTCGTGTAGAGCTTCTCGTTGATCTCGGCCTCGTGGCCGTCCTCCTCGCCGCCGACGACGCCGACCTCGATCTCGAGGATCGTGCGCGCCGCCTGCGAGAGCTCGAGCAGCTCCGCCGCGATGACGAGGTTCTCGTCGAGCGGGATGTCCGAGCCGTCGAACATGTGCGACTGGAAGGTCGGGTTCTCGCCGCGCGCGACCTGCTGCGCCTCGAGCTCGAGCAGCGGGCGGACCCACGAGTCGAGGTTCTTCTTGACGCAGTGGTCCGTGTGCAGCGCGATGGTGACGCCGTAGTTCTTCGCGACCTCGGTCGCGTAGGCCGCGAGCGCGAGCGTGCCGCTCACACGGTTCTTGATCGTCGAGCCGGACGCGTACTCCGCGCCGCCGACGGAGACCTGGATGATGCCGTCCGACTCGGCCTCCGCGAAGCCCTGGATGGCGGCGGTGACGGTCTGGGACGACGTGATGTTCACGGCGGGGTAGGCGAACCTGCCGGCCTTCGCCCGGTCGATCATCTCGGCGTAGACCTCGGGGGTTGCGATGGGCATCGCGGCATCTCCTGCACGTAGACGGGTGCGGTACGCCCGCAGTCTGCCACCACCGGCGCCCCCACCACCGGGACGTCCGCCCCGCCCCCACCTGTGCCCCGGACGGGCCGACCCCGACGGCACATGTCCACGGCGAACGGGGTCCGGCGTGCGCTCCGCGGCGTGCAGACGTACGCCAGGCCCCGTTCGCCGTGGGACGTGGCCGTGGGGTGGTGGGTGGACGGTCGTCATGGACGTGGGAGCAGCGACGCGAGGACGAGGGGGGCGACGGCGCGGCGGGAGACGTCCGTCGACGTGACCCGGAGGACGGTGTGGCCGAGCACCGCGAGGGCGTTCTGGCGGTGGCGGTCGTGCAGGACGGCGGCCGGCACGTCGTGGAACTCGCGGCCGTCCACCTCCACGAGCAACCACGTGCCGTCCGTGCGCCGCCACGCCAGGTCGCAGCGCGCGACGTGACGGCCGTCCGGCGCGCGGACGACCAGCTGGAGCTCGTCCGGCGGGATGCCTGCGTCGACGCACTGCACCCGCGCGAACGTCTCCAGCGGCGACTCCGCGCGTCGGTCGGCGAGCGCCCAGCACGCGTGGAGGCCCGCGGCCCCGCGGCGCCCGCCCGTCGCAGCGCGGACGCGCGCCAGCTCGGCGTCGGGCAGGAGCCGTCGGTGCAGCACGTCGTCGAGGACGGCCACCGCGTTGTCGCGCGGGAGCTCCGGCAGCGCCTGGACGAGGGCCTCCGGCAACGGGGCGACGAAGGCCGCGCCGTGCGGCCGCACGACGGTCGAGAACCGTCGCACCCGGATGCCGTCCCGTCCGGCCGTGTGCCGCAGGCCGCGCAGCACCACCTCGGGTGTGATCGTCGTGGGCAGCCCGGCGACGCCGTGCAGGACGAGCGCACTCGCCCCCACGGCCGCGGCTCCCGGGCCGTACGCCAGCACGCCGGTCCACGCGGCGCGCCGGCGCCGCTGCTCCGCACCGACGGGCGCGTGCGGCTCGACGACGTAGACCCCGGTCGTGGCGCGGCCCCAGCGGCCGGACCGGACGAGACGTCCCCGCCGCGCCTGCGCCACGCCGGCGACGTCGCACTGCGCGGCGGAGACGAGGCCGCCCTGCTCGGCGGCGAGGCGGAGGAGCGAGTCGGGCAGCGGGGACGACCGGGGCACGGGCACACCCCACATGCGGGGCGCGCGCGCCCGCCGGCACCGGCACACGCCCTGTGGACCGCGGCGCCCCCACACGACCGGTGGTCGGCTCGACCCCCCGCCACCCGGCGACGCCACACGACCAGGCCGACACGACGAGGCCGCCCCACCACCAGCCCTCCCACGCCGACGCGACGTACGCCCGGCCCTGACTCCACCCCGTCCACGACGAGCGGGGCCTGGCGTGCGCTTCCGCCGCGTCAAACGTACGCCAGACCCCGTTCGCGACGAGACGGGGCCGGAGGCGACCGGACGGTGGGACGGGGCCGGGCCGGAGAAGGGGTGGGGACCGGGGTCAGGGGTGGGCGTGGGTGAGGGCCCACGTGTGCATCGCGATGGCGGCGGCGGCGCCCGCGTTGAGGGAGCGGGTGCTGCCGTGCTGGGTGATGTGCAGGACGACGTCGCAGGCGGCCTGCGCCTGCGGGGTCAGGCCCGTCGACTCCTGGCCCAGCAGCAGGACGCACGCGCGCGGCAGGACGAACCCCTCGAGGGGGACCGAGCCCGGCACGTTGTCGAGGCCGACCACCGGCAGGCGGCCGCCGTCCGGCCCGGCGTCCGCCGCCCACGTCGCGAGCGCCGCCGCGTCCGGGTGGTGGTGCACGTGCAGGTACCGGTCGGTGACCATCGCGCCCCGCCGGTTCCAGCGCCGGCGGCCGACCACGTGCACGCCTGCCGCGTTGAAGGCGTTCGCGGTGCGCACCACCGAGCCGATGTTGAGGTCGTGGGCCCAGTTCTCGATCGCCACGTGGAACGGGTGCCGGCGGGTGTCGAGGTCGGCGACGACCGCCTCGACGGTCCAGTACCGGTACCGGTCGACGACGTTGCGGCGGTCGCCGTGCGCGAGGAGCTCGGCGTCGTAGCGCGGGTCGAGCGCCGAGCCCGGGCCTGCGACCCGCGGCCACGCGTCGTGCCCGCCCGGCCACGGGCCGACGCCGACCTCTCGCTCGTCGTCGCCGGCCGCGGCGCCGGCGCCCGCGGCCCCCGCGGGCGCGGCCCCGACGCTCGAGCCGCTCGACGACGGCGACGAC
>NZ_JBFTEP010000083.1:0-16155 GCF_047229365.1 Cellulomonas pasadenensis
GTGGCGGGCGGCGCGCTCGACCCGGCCGCCGCGCCGCCCGGGGCCGAGGGGACGGGGCTCGACTTCGGCACGCGCGTGATCCTCGACGGGGTCGCGGAGCTGGTCCGGCGGCGCGCGGAGCAGTGACCCGGGCCGTCGTCGACCCGACCCCAGCCCCGCCGGGGGCCCGGCACGCCCACACCCGCCGGCCCGCGCGCGCCGCGATGTCGCCGGTGGCGACCAGACTCGCCGCATGACCGAGACGCCCGAGCCCCCCGACCCCGCCGTGCCGCCCGCGGGCGACACCCTCCCCCTCGTCGCCGGCCGCTGCTTCGGTGACGGCGACCCCCTCTACGCCGCGTACCACGACGACGAGTGGGGCGTGCCGGTGCACGACGAGCACGCCCTGTTCGAGCGCCTCGCGCTCGAGGCGTTCCAGTCGGGCCTCGCGTGGATCACGATCCTGCGCAAGCGGCCCGCGTTCCGTACCGCGTTCGCAGGGTTCGACCCGGAGGTGGTCGCGCGGTTCGGCGACGACGACGTCGCGCGCCTCCTCGCGGACGCGTCGATCGTGCGCAACCGCGCCAAGATCGAGGCGACGATCGCGAACGCCCGCGCGCTGCTCGCGCTGCACGAGGCCGGCCGCACGGTCGACGAGGTCCTCTGGTCGCACGCCCCGGACGGGCCGCGCGAGCGCCCCGCGACGTGGGCCGACGTGCCGGGCCGCACCGCGGAGTCGGCGGCCCTGGCCCGCGAGCTGCGGGGCCTCGGCTTCCGGTTCGTCGGCCCCACCACGGCGTACGCGGCGATGCAGGCGTGCGGCGTCGTCGACGACCACCTCGCCACGTGCCCGGTCGTGTCACGACCCTGACGCACACCGGTGCGGGCGAACCGGTCAGCGCCGGACGGAACGGACGGCTCCGCGTCTCCCGGATGCTCCGCTGGGGTGACACGCGGTCCGGACACCTGTCCAGCACCCGGGGCCGCACTAAGGTGCCGCGCATGGTGGAGCAGCGCGACGGCGACGGACGGCACGACGCCGTGCGTGCCGCCCAGGACGCCTGGGAGTCCTCCGCCGCCCCCGACCCGAGCGTTCTCGCCGCGGTCCAGGACGGCCTGCTGTCCGTGCCGGCGGGCTCGCCGAGCGCGTGGTTCGGCGTGCCGCGCCAGCGCCGGTCCCGCGAGCAGCAGCCCTCGCAGTCGCTGCACCGCCGCGAGCGCTGAGGCGCTGCACACCCGCCCGGCACGCACGGCGGTGTCCGCGACGCGGCCCTGGTCGCCGCGCGCACTGATCGCTGCGTCCTGACCGCTGCACGGGACCGCGCGTCTCACTCACCGGGCGCCCCTGTCCGCCATCCGGGCACGCTCGCTACGCTCACCCCGACCATCCAGAGCGGCCGAGAGACCTGGCTCAGCGACGCCGCAGCAACCCCCCTCCTCGTCGAGGGTGTGGGTGCTTCCGCCAGGAACGATGGAGTGACGATGAGCGTGCTCACCCACGTCGCCGACCCCTCGGACGGCGGCGCGCCGCCCGCCGGCGGCGACCTGCCCCGTCCCGGACGCCGCGCCGGGACCGGGCGATGACCGCCGTGACCGACACCCGTGCGCCCGCCGTGACGGTCGAGGTGCCGACGCGCCCCGCACGCCGGCACGGCGCGCCGGCCGCCGCGCTGGACCGCCCGACGGTGTCGTTCGAGCTGTTCCCGCCGCGCGACCTCGACGCCGCGCCGCGACTGTGGGGCACGGTGCGCGAGCTCGAGGCGGCGGAGCCCGACTTCGTCTCCGTCACCTACGGCGCCTCGGGGCGCACCCGCCAGACCACGCGCGCCCTGGTCACGCGGCTGCTGCGCGAGACGAGCCTGAACCCGATCGCGCACCTGACGTGCGTCGGGACGTCCCGCGCGGAGGTCGCCACGATCGTCGAGGAGTTCCTCGACGAGGGCGTGCGCTCCTTCCTCGCCCTGCGCGGCGACCCGCCGGCGGGCCAGGCGGACTGGCAGCCGCACCCGGACGGCGTCGACACGGCCGCCGGGCTCGTCGAGCTGCTGCGCGAGATCGAGCGCCGGCGCTGCGCCGGCAGCCCGGCCCAGGCGGTCCGCGCGCGAGTGCGTCCGCTGTCCGTCGCGGTGGCGGCGTTCCCGCGCGGCAACCACGCGACTGGCGGCACGCGCGAGCAGGACGTGCAGGCGCTGCTCGCCAAGCAGCAGGCGGGCGCCGACTTCGCGATCACGCAGGTCTTCTTCGACGCCGAGGCGTACCTCGGCCTGGTCGCCGAGGCCCGCCGCGCCGGCGTCAGCATCCCGATCGTGCCCGGCATCATCCCGACCACCGACCCGGCGCGGCTGCTGCGCGTGCAGGAGCTCACGGGCGTGCCCGTGCCGCGGTCGCTGCTCGACCTGCTCGGCTCCGTCGACGACCCCGTCGAGCGGCACCGGCGGGGCATCCGCGCGAGCGTCGACCTGGTCAACTGCGTGCTCGACGGCGGCGCGCCCGGCGTGCACGTCTACACGTTCAACCGGCACGAGGCCGCCCTCGACCTGCTCGAGGGCGCCGACCTGCGCGGCGGCCGCACCGCACCCACGACGTCCACCGAGCCCGTCGGCGACCCCGCCGCCGTGCCCACCACGACACCCCGAGGTATCCCGTCATGAGCGACACCGTCCCCACGACCGCCGCCCCGGCGTTCCCCGCCGGCTCCGTCCTCGGCTACCCCCGCATCGGGCCGCGCCGCGAGCTCAAGAAGGCGCTCGAGGCGTTCTGGGCCGGCCGCACGTCCGCCGACGACGTCGAGGCCGTCGCCGCCGACCTGCGCCGCCGCACCCGCACGCGCCTGGCCGAGCTCGGCCTCGCGACCGACGCCCCGGCGATCCCGAGCGCGTTCTCGTTCTACGACCACGTGCTCGACGCCGCCGCGCTCGTCGGCGCCGTGCCGGAGCGCTTCGCCGACCTGCAGGACGCGGACGGCCGGCTCGACCTGGCCGGCTACTCCACGGTCGCGCGCGGCCGCGGCGACGACCTGCCGCTCGAGATGACGAAGTGGTTCGACACGAACTACCACTACCTCGTGCCGGAGATCGGCCCGGGCACCACGTTCCGCTACGCGAGCGACCGCCCGGTGACGGAGTTCGCCGAGGCCCTCGCGGACGGCGTGCTCACCCGCCCGGTCGTCGTCGGCCCCGTCACCTTCCTCGCGCTGGCCAAGCCGACCGAGGACGCGCCCGCCGGCTTCCACCCGCTGGACCGCCTCGACGACCTGCTGCCCGTGTACGCGCGCCTGCTCACCGAGCTCGCCGCCGCGGGCGCGACGTGGGTGCAGCTGGACGAGCCGGCGCTCGTGTCGGACTCGATCGGCGTGCCCGCCGAGACGCTGTACGAGGCGACCACCCGTGCCTACCGCGCGCTCGCGACCGAGCTCGCGCGCCCGGAGCGCCCCGCGATCCTGGTGGCCGCCCCCTACGGCGACCTCGGACCGGCGCTGCCGGTGCTCGCGGCGACCGACGTCGACGGCGTCGCGCTCGACCTCGTGCGCGGCGAGGCGCCCACCGTCGTCGCCCCCGGCCTGTCGACGAAGGTCGTCGTCGGCGGCGTCGTCGACGGCCACAACATCTGGCGCGCCGACCTCGACGCGAAGCTCGCCGTGCTCGAGCAGCTGGAGACGCTCGCCGCGCGCGCCGTCACGGTGGGCACGTCGACGTCGCTGTTCCACGTCCCGCACACCGTCGAGGACGAGCCGGCGCTCGACCGCACGCTCGCCTCGTGGCTCGCGTTCGCCGACGAGAAGGTGCGCGAGGTCGCCGTGCTCGCGGAGGGCCTCACCGAGGGCCGCGAGGCCATCCACGAGCAGCTGCTCGCGGCGTCCGACGCCGTGCGCAGCCGCGCCGCGGCCCCCGGCGTCGTCCGGCCCGAGGTCCGCGAGCGCGCCGCCGGGCTCACCGACGAGCAGTTCCGCCGCGGACCGTTCGCCGAGCGCAAGACCGCGCAGGCGGAGCGCCTGCAGCTGCCCGCGCTGCCGACCACGACGATCGGCTCGTTCCCGCAGACGCCGGAGATCCGCAAGGCCCGGGCCGCGTTCGGCAAGGGCGAGCTCACCGCGGAGCAGTACGAGGACGAGATGAAGGCGGAGATCCGCCGCGTCGTCGAGCTGCAGGAGCGGATCGGCCTCGACGTGCTCGTGCACGGCGAGCCCGAGCGCAACGACATGGTCCAGTACTTCGCGGAGAACCTCGACGGGTTCGCCGTCACGCAGAACGGCTGGGTCCAGTCGTACGGCTCGCGCTGCACGCGCCCGTCGATCCTCTGGGGCGACGTCTCGCGTCCCGCGCCGATCACGGTCGGCTGGACCACGTACACGCAGTCGCTCACCGAGAAGCCGGTCAAGGGCATGCTCACGGGCCCGGTGACGATCCTCGCGTGGTCGTTCGTCCGCGACGACCAGCCGCTCGGTGACACCGCGAACCAGGTGGCGCTCGCGCTGCGCGACGAGATCGCCGACCTCGAGGCCGCCGGCATCGGCATCGTCCAGGTCGACGAGCCGGCGCTGCGCGAGCTGCTGCCGCTGCGCGAGAAGGACCACGCCGCCTACCTCGACTGGTCGGTGCGCTCGTTCCGCCTCTCGACGGCGGGCGTGCGCCCGGAGACGCAGATCCACACGCACCTCTGCTACTCCGAGTTCGGCGAGATCATGGACGCGATCGACGGCCTGGACGCCGACGTGACGAGCATCGAGGCGGCGCGCTCGAAGATGGAGATCCTGGGCGACATCGCGGCGGCGGGCTACCCGCGCGCGGTCGGCCCGGGCGTCTACGACATCCACTCGCCGCGCGTGCCGGGCGAGGCGGAGGTGACCGAGCTGCTCACCGAGGCGGTCCGCACCATCGACGTCGACCAGCTGTGGGTCAACCCCGACTGCGGCCTCAAGACCCGCCGCTACGAGGAGGTCACCCCCTCGCTCGAGCACCTCGTCGCCGCGACCCGCACGGTCCGCGCGACGCTCTGACGGACCGGGTCGGCGTCCGCTCGCGCCGGCCCGCACCGCCCGCGGCGTGCCCACCGCCGCGGACCACGACGGCGCCCGTCCCTCCCGGTGGGGAGCGGGCGCCGTCGTCGTCACCGGCTCCGTCGCCGGCGTCCGGCCGACGTCGTCCCGCTCGCGTCAGACCGGCACGACGACGTCCTTGCCGTCGACCACCGCCGCCGCGGCGACCTCCAGGGGCCGCGGCGTGAGCGCCAGGTACGTGAGCCCGCGCTCGCTCGACCGGTGCTCGACGACGTCGTACCCGCGCGGCACCGCGTCGGTCCCGAACAGCCGCCGCCCGTGCCCGACCGTCACGGGCGCGACCAGCAGCCGGTACTCGTCGACGAGCCCGGCCGCGTGCAGGGTCGCCGCGAGCCGGGCGCACCCGTGGACCTGCAGCTCGCCCTCCCCGCGCTCCTTGAGCGCCGCGACCGCCGTGACGGCGTCGCCCTCGACCCGCCGCGACCCCGCCCACTCCTCGCCGCCGAGCGGGCTCGACGTGACGACGTGCTTGGGCAGCCCGTTGAGCTGCACCGCCGCGGGGTTCTCCGCGTCGGTCACCTGCGGCCAGTACGCCCGCATCAGCTCCCACGTCGTCCGCCCGAACAGCAGCTCGGTCGTGCGCGCGAACCACCCGCCGACGACCTCGCCGAACACCGGGTCGTCGGCGAACGGCACGACCCACCCCCCGGCGGTGAACCCGTCGCTGGTGTCCTCGTCGGGCGCACCCGGCCCCTGCACCACCCCGTCGAGCGTCATGAACTCGTGCACCGTCAGCCGCATCGCGCACCTCCGTCGTCGTCGGGATCCGTCCCGGGGTCAGACCGCCGCCACGCCCCCGACTCACCGCCCGGCACCACCCGGACCCCGACCACCTCCGCCGACCTCGTCGGACGTGCGTCGACCTCGTCACGGAGGAGCGACGAGCTCGGGGCGCATCTGACGAGGTCGGCGTGCCGTGGCGGGTTCGGCGGGCGCGGGGTGCGCGTCACGGCGGCCGGAGGCGGTCGGGGGTCCGGCGGGCCGGCGGCGTCGGGCACACCCGGGGACGACGACGGCCCCGCCTCCCGGGCAGGGGAGGCGGGGCCGTCGGTGGTGCGGGTCAGGCGGTCGCGTCCGCCGGGTGGGCCTCGACGTGACCGGCCTCGATGGACGTCGGCCGGGCGCCGTGCTGCACCTCGATGCGGCGCGGCTTCGCCTCCTCCGCGACCGGGATCGTCAGGGTCAGCACGCCGTCGGCGTACGTCGCCGAGATGCGGTCGAGCGCGAGGCCGCGGCCCACGGTGAGCTGCCGGGCGTACGTGCCGGACGGGCGCTCCTTCGCGAGCCACTGCACGTCGTGCTCGGTGCGGCCGGACCGCTGCGCACGGACCGTCAGCGTGCGGTCCTCGACGTTGACGTCGATCGTGCCCGGGTCGGCACCCGGCAGGTCGACGTGCAGCACGTAGTGGTCGCCGTCGCGGTACAGGTCCATCGGCATCGACGCCGACGCGCGGTCGGCCGCGAAGACCTGCGCGAGCACGCGGTCCATCTCCTGGAACGGGTCGAAACGAGTAGCCACGCCCCTCACCTCCTCGACGTGGGGCCTCGGACCTCCCGGGCCCCGGTGCGTCCCGGTGCCCTCCGGCACCGGTGGCTACACGCAGATATCTAGCACTCTCGGGTCGAGAGTGCCAGTCCCCGCGCGGCGGTGTTCGCCCAGGGAGAACGGGGGGTCAGGCGCTGGGACGGAGGGTCAGGCGCTGCGGCCGACGCCCGGCTGCGTGCCCGTGCCGGGCCCCGAGAACGACGAGACGAAGGCGCTCAGGCCCTCGACGATCCGCACGTCGGCGTCCAGCCACGGCACGTCGTGCCACTGGCCCAGCGGGAGCCAGCGCAGCTCGTCGTGCTCCACGAGCGGCTCGGGCTCGCCCTCGACGACCTCGGCGAACCACAGCCGCATGACGTACCGGTCGGACAGGCGCCACGCGCCGTCGTCGGGCCCGAGGAGCTCGACGCCGAGGCCGACCCGGACGCCGAGCTCCTCGCGGAGCTCGCGGTGCAGCGCCTCCTCGGGCGACTCCCCCGGGTCGACCTTGCCCCCGGGGAACTCCCACCGGCCGGCGAGGCTGGCCGGCGTGGCACGGCGCGCCGCGAGGAGGAGGCGCGGGTCGTCGAGGTCGTCGACGACGGCGGCGGCCACGACGAGGACGGGCGGCGTCATGCGGGCAGTCTGCCAGGCACGCGTCACGGCCGGGTCACGAACCGGGCCGGACGGGCTGCAGCCGCACGCGCCCGGTGGGACGTCCGCTCACCCCCGGCGGACGTCGAGCGGGTCGTGGTCGTGGGACCGCACCCGGAGGGTGGTGCGTCAGCGGATGCCGTGCGCGACCGCCCAGGCGACGGCCTCGGCGCGCGTGGAGGCACCGATCTTGCGGTAGACGCTACGGACCTGCGACTTGACCGTGTTGCGCGTGACGAAGAGGCGGGTGGCGATCTCCTCGAGCGTCACGTCCTCGGCGAGCTCGGCCAGCACGACGCGCTCGCGCCGCGTGAGCGAGTGACCGGTGAAGGTCGCCGCGGTCTCGCGGGTCTCCAGCATGCTCATGATGTCCTCCGGTGGGCGGCGGGGTCGGACCGTCCGACCCCGCGAGGGCTGCGTACCGGATGAGAGGGACGTGCGACGGTCCTATGACGGGACTTTCGCCACCAGTTCTCTCCGACCACCGACGGTTCCCCCCGCGGTGCCGATCGCTGCACCGAACAAGACGGTCCGGGACCCGGTCTGATACACCGCGTCACGGTCCGTCGCCAGCACTGTGCGCCCGATCACCCGTTCGGGGCAAGCACCCGTCAGGTGGGAACCGTCGATCGATCACCCGTCCGGCGCAGTCGCGTCCGTTTCGTCTGGGAGGTCTCACCCACGGCCGCCCGCGGCGGCATCAGGGGTTGAGCGCGCCGTACTCCTCGGCGGACAGCAGCGGGCCGGTCTCCGCGACGTCGACCCGCAGCAGCCAGCCGGCGCCGTACGGGTCGGCGTTGACCACCGACGGGTCGTCGACGACGCCCTGGTTGACCTCGACGACGGTGCCCGTGACGGGCGAGTAGAGCTCCGAGACGGACTTGGTCGACTCGATCTCGCCGATCACCGAGCCGGCGGTCACGGTGTCGCCGACGCCCGGCAGCTCCACGAACACGATGTCGCCGAGCGCCTCGGCGGCGACGGACGTGATGCCGACGGTCGCGGGCGACCGGTCGTCGATCCACTCGTGCTCGGCGGTGTACTGCAGCGTGACGGGCAGCTCGGCGGCCATGGGTGCTCCTGTCGGGGCGAGGTCGGGTGCGGGCACTGCGGGTGGTGCGGGTGCGGCGGTGGTGGGTCGGTCGCGCGGGTGCGCGACGTCGTCACCGGGGACGACGGTAGAAGGGCAGGGGCACGACGCGCACGGGTTCGCGCCGGCCGCGCACGTCTACGGCCAGCTCGGTGCCCTCGGCGGAGACCTCGGGCGTCACGTACGCCATCGCGACGGGGTGGCCGAGCGTCGGCGAGGGGGCGCCGGACGTGACGGTGCCGACGGCGGGTGCGTCGGCGGCCGTCGAGGCGTGCACCGCGTACCCGTGCCGCGCGGCACGGCGGCCGAGCCCCTGCAGCCCGACGAGCACGCGCGCCGGCGCGGAGGCCGCCCGGGCGGCCAGGGCGTCGCGGCCGACGAAGGGCAGCGGCGTGCCGTCGCCGTCCACCTTGTCGAGCTTGACGACCCGGCCGAGGCCCGCGTCGTGCGGGGTGGTCGTGCGGTCGAGCTCGTTGCCGTACAGCGGCATGCCGGCCTCGAGCCGGAGCGAGTCGCGGGCGGACAGCCCCGCGGGGACGACGCCGTACGGCTCGCCCGCGGTGAGCAGCGCGCGCCAGAGCGCCGGTGCCGCGTCGGCCGGGAGGAAGAACTCGAAGCCGTCCTCGCCGGTGTAGCCGGTCCGCGCGACGAGCACGGGCACGTCGTCGAACCGCATCGGCAGGCACGCGTAGTACTTCAGCGTCTCGGGGGTGACGCCGGCCGGGGCGTCGGGGTCCGCGGCGAGGCCGGGCGTCGCGAGGACGACCTCGAGGGCGCGCGGTCCCTGGACGGCGACGAGCCCGGTGGCGGCCGACCGGTCGGCGACCTCGACGTCCAGCCCGGCCGCCCGCGCCCGCAGCTCGGCCAGCACCGTGACGTGGTTGGACGCGTTCGCGACGACCAGGTACTCCTGCTCGCCCGTCCGGTACACGACCAGGTCGTCGATGACGCCGCCGTCGGGCTGGACGACCATCGTGTAGCGCGCGCCGAGCACGCGCAGCGACGACAGCGTCCCGACGAGCGCCAGGTCGAGGAAGCGACCGGCGTCCCGGCCGGCCACCGCGATCTCGCCCATGTGCGACAGGTCGAACAGGCCCGCGGCGGTGCGCACCGCGGTGTGCTCGGCCAGGTCCGACGTGTAGCGCAGCGGCATCTGCCACCCGGCGAACGACGTGAGCGCGGCGCCGAGGACCACGTGCTCGTCGTGCAGCGGCGAGCGCAGCGCGGTCGGACCGCCCGCCTGGTCTCCCGTCGTCCCGTCCACGGCTGCCTCCGTCGTCCCGTCCGCCCCGCTCACGCCAGGTCCCCGTCCGCGAACGCCTCGACCGGCGGGCACGAGCACACGAGGTTGCGGTCGCCGCGCGCGCCGTCGATGCGCCGCACGGGCACCCAGTACTTGTCCGTCCGCAGGCTCGCGAGCGGGTAGGCGGCGGTCTCGCGCCCGTAGGCGTGGTCCCACGCGTCGGCCGTCACGGACGCGGCCGTGTGCGGCGCGTTCCGCAGCGGGCTGTCCGCGAGGGGCCAGCGGCCGTCCTCGACGGCGTCGATCTCGGCGCGGATCGCGACCATCGCGTCGACGAACCGGTCGAGCTCGGCGAGGTCCTCGCTCTCGGTCGGCTCGACCATGAGCGTGCCGGCCACCGGGAACGACAGCGTCGGCGCGTGGAAGCCGTAGTCCATGAGCCGCTTGGCGACGTCCTCGGCCGTGACGCCCGTGGCCTTGGTGATCGGCCGCAGGTCGAGGATGCACTCGTGCGCGACGAGCCCGTTCGGGCCCGTGTAGAGCACCGGGTAGTGCGGGGCGAGGCGTGCGGCGACGTAGTTGGCCGTCAGGACGGCCGTCTCGGTGGCCGTCCGCAGGCCGTCCGCCCCCATGAGCGCGACGTACGCCCACGAGATCGGCAGGATCCCCGCCGACCCCCACGGCGCGGCCGACACCGGCGCGACCGGCGCCGCGGCACCCTCGCCGCCGGGGCGCGGGTCGCCGGGCAGGAAGGGCACGAGGTGCTGCGCCACCGCGACCGGGCCGACGCCGGGGCCGCCGCCGCCGTGCGGGATGCAGAACGTCTTGTGCAGGTTGAGGTGCGACACGTCGCCGCCCAGCTCGCCCGGCCGGGCGAGGCCGACGAGCGCGTTGAGGTTCGCGCCGTCGATGTACACCTGCCCGCCCGCGGCGTGCACCAGGTCGCACACCTCGCGCACGTGCTCCTCGTAGACGCCGTGCGTCGAGGGGTAGGTGATCATGATCGCCGCGACGCGCGGGCCGTGCTGCTCGAGCTTCGCGCGCAGGTCGGCGAGGTCGACCTCGCCGTCCTCGGCCGTCGCGACGACGACGACCTTGAGGCCCGCGAGCGCGGCCGACGCGGCGTTGGTGCCGTGCGCCGAGGCGGGGATGAGGCAGACGTCGCGGTGCTCGGCGCCGGGCGTGCGCCGGGCCTCGTGGTACGCGTGGATCGCGAGCAGGCCGGCGAGCTCGCCCTGCGAGCCGGCGTTGGGCTGCACCGACACCGCGGCGTAGCCGGTGATCTCGGCGAGCCACCGCTGCAGCTCGTCGACGAGGGCCGCGTAGCCGTCGGTCTGGTCGTGCGGCGCGAACGGGTGGATCGACGCGAACTCCGGCCAGGAGATCGGCTCCATCTCGACCGTCGCGTTGAGCTTCATCGTGCACGAGCCCAGGGGGATCATCGTGCGGTCCAGCGCGAGGTCCTTGTCCGAGAGCCGGCGCAGGTAGCGCAGCATCGCGGTCTCGGAGCGGTACAGGTGGAAGACGGGGTGCGTGAGGTAGCCCGTCGTGCGCGTGAGGTGCTCCGGCAGGTCGACGGGGCGGGCGCCGACGAAGCCGACGGAGTAGCGGCCGGCGGCGTCCGGCTCGAGGGTCGTCGCGCCGCCCTCGGCGAATGCCAGCGCGACGCGCAGCAGGTCGTGGTCCGTCGTCGTCTCGTCGCAGGAGACCTGCACGTGGTCGGCGTCGGGCGCGAACACGTTCACGCCGCGGGCCGCGGCGGCGCGGACGACGTCGCGCGCGCGGCCCGGGACGGCCGTGCGGACGGTGTCGAAGAAGGCCTCGTGCTCGACGGTGACGCCCGCGTCGGCGAGGACCTCGGCGAGGCGCACGGCCCGCCCGTGCACGCGCCGCGCGATGTCGCGCAGCCCGTCGGGCCCGTGGAAGACGGCGTACATCGACGCGACGATCGCCAGCAGCGCCTGCGCGGTGCAGATGTTGCTCGTGGCCTTCTCGCGGCGGATGTGCTGCTCGCGCGTCTGCAGCGCGAGGCGGTAGGCCGGGGCGCCGTCGGCGTCCACGGAGACGCCGACGAGCCGCCCGGGCAGCGTGCGCTCGAGGCCCTGACGGACCGCCATGAACGCCGCGTGCGGGCCGCCGCCGAACAGCGGGACGCCGAACCGCTGCGCCGAGCCGACCGCCACGTCGGCGCCGAGCTCGCCCGGGGACGTCGCGAGCGTGAGCGCGAGCAGGTCGGCCGCGACCGTGACGAGCGCGCCGCGCTCCTTCGCCGCCGCGACGACGGGACGCAGGTCGCGCAGCGCGCCCGACGCGCCGACCTGCTGCACGACGACGCCGACCAGCGTGCCCTCGACCTCCGGCAGGCCGGCGGTGAGGTCCGCGACGACGACGGGCAGGCCGACGGCCTTCGCGCGTCCCTGCGTGACGGCGAGCGTCTGCGGGAACAGGTCCGCGTCGAGGACGACCGTGCCGGTCGACGCCTTCGACGCGCGCCACATGAGCGCGACCGCCTCGGCGACGGCCGTGGCCTCGTCGAGCAGCGAGGCGTTCGCGACGTCGAGGCCCGTCAGGTCGGCGACGACGGTCTGGAAGTTGAGGAGCGCCTCGAGGCGACCCTGCGAGATCTCCGGCTGGTACGGCGTGTACGCGGTGTACCAGGCGGGCGACTCGAGCACGTTGCGGCGGATCACCGGCGGCGTGACCGTGTCGTAGTAGCCCTGGCCGATCATCTGCCGCATGACGCGGTTGCGGTCGCCGATCGCGCGCAGGTCGGCGAGCACCTGCTGCTCGCTGCGCGCCGGCGGCAGGTCGAGCGGGCGCTCCGTGCGGATGGTCGCCGGGACCGCCGCGTCCACGAGCGCGTCGAGGCTGTCGTAGCCCAGCGTCGCGAGCATCCGGGCGGTCTCGTCGCCGCGGGGGCCGATGTGGCGGTCCGCGAAGTCGCGGGCAGCGGGCGCGTGCGGGACGGGCCGTGCTGCGGGGGCGGACGTGTCGGCGAGGGACTGCACGTCGAGGTCGGTCACGGAGTGCTCCACGGGGGTCGTCCGGCGCGCGCCGGGACGGGCAGGGGCCTCCCCGCTCTGTCATCCGTGCACCCGTGGGGCACGACCTGAGAGTTTTGCCGGTCCGCCGTGAGCCTCGCGAGGCTCCGGGGCGCGCCGGCTTGCACCGTCGGTGGGCGCCGGACGGGCCGGCGCCGCTTTCCAGAGTTGCCTGGCCGCGGCGGTACGGGGGCCTGAGAGATTCCCGGGGAGGGCTTGCTCCTTCGGCGTCCCGCGTCGGCGCCCTCGCGGGCGGCCGGCGGGAGCTCTCCCGCCGCGGTTCGAGCAGCGTGTTCAGTTGTCGGCTCGCTTCCCGTCCAGCGTACGGCACCCCCGGTCACCCCCGGGCTCGGACGCCAGGTCGCGGGAACCGCGCGAGGTCGCGGGGATCACTCGAGCTCGCTGGTTCCAGCCCACGACCTCGCCGGCAACCCGCTACCTCGCGCCGGCCTTGACGCGAACCGCCCAGGACGACACGATTCGGTCGACCCACCTTCTACGTCGGTGTAGAAGGGCCGGACCTGCATCGATACGGTGCGACCACTCCCCGTCCCTCCGCCGACGTCCGAAGAGGCCGCTTCTACACCGGTGTAGGGACGGTGGGTGCACGACGTGGACGCCGCCGGCGCCCACGTCCTTCCGGGGGGAGGGGCAGCGGTGCGACACCTCGAGGTCGAGGCCCGGCCGCCTGCGTCACCGCTCCGGCGGGCGACACAGGAGGAATCGATGGGGATGACTCGCCAGGGGCCGCCGCGCCCTCGTGCAGGACAGCGCCGCGCGGCGGCGGTGACGACAGGGGCCGCACTCGTGCTGGGTGCGGTCGTGGTGGTGCCGCCGGCGACGGCGGCCGACGAGCGGCCCGCGGCGGACCCGTGGGTCTCGACGATCCCGGAGGGGTACCACCGCTTCACGGCGCCGCAGGCGACGGTCGAGGACATCCTCGGCTCGCGCCCGCAGGTGCTCGAGCTGCAGGGCAACATCGGCCCGAGCGGCACGTGGTCCGACCTCGCGATGGACCCGAGCGGCTCCGACTACCAGACGACGGTCGGCCCGCTGGAGCCCGGCCTGTACTACTACACGTACACGGCGACGTGGCCGGACCGGACCAAGAAGTCGTTCCGGCAGCCCGACACCCCCGTCGCCGTCACGTCGCACCCGGAGTGGAGCACGCTGTTCGTGCCCGGGCCGTCGGTGCAGTGGATGGCCGACCTGCCCGCCGGCGGCGACGTCCGCGAGCTCGCCTACGACAGCCCGGTGACCGACGACGAGCGCACCTCGCTCGTGTGGACGCCACCCGGCTACGACGCGGACCGCGCCGAGCCGTACCCGGTGCTGTACCTGCTCGCCGACGGCACGCAGTCGGCGCAGGAGTGGTCCGAGCTGGGCCGCGTGCCGCAGGTGCTCGACAACCTCGCCGCCGAGGGGCGGCTCGAGCCCATGGTCGTCGTCATGGCGGAGGTGGGCGGGGCCGACGCACGAGCCGAGCTGCTCGACGGCGTCGTCGCGGCCACGCAGGACGCGTACCGCGTCTCCGACGAGGCGGACGGCCAGGCCGTGGCCGGCATCGGGGACGGCGGGTACCAGGCGCTCAACGTGCTGCGCACCGACCCGGGGGTGTTCGGCTCGGTCGGCTCGTTCTCCGGCCGGCTGCGCGGGTCGATCAGCGCGTCGGTGGCGCGCGCGATCAACGACAGCACCGACCTGCTGCGCGTCTACGTCGGCAACGTCCTCGACCCGGCGTACAACCAGAACGAGGCGCTCCTGCGCACGCTGGAGGCGGCGGGCGTGGAGCACCAGTTCGACGGCGTCGACCCGGACTCGGGCGGCACGTGGGACACGTGGCGCGAGGGGCTGCGCGACTTCGCGTCGCGCGTGTTCCGCGACGACGTCGACGGCGGTCCGCGCGCCGGGCACCTGCCGCTCGACGCGCCGTACACGGCACCGGCGGCGGGCTCGATCACGACGCCGCACATCGGTGAGAACGGCATCGTCACGTTCGAGACCGGCACGCAGTGGGCCGACGCGAAGGACGTCACCGTGTGGGCCAACTGGGCGCCGAACGGCGCGTGGTTCCGCGTGCCGATGACGAAGGTCGGCGACCGGTGGCGCCTGTCCATGGGCCCGCTCGACGGCTTCTACTACTACCGGTACGTCGTCGACGGCGTGGACCAGAAGGACCCGGAGGACACGGTCAACACGCTCACCGGCGTGAGCCCGCTGTTCGTGCCGGGCGAGACCGACCGGATGCTCGGCGACGTCCCGGCGGGCCGGGGCGGCGACCTCTCCGTGCTGACGTACGACAGCGCCGTGGCCGGCGAGGAGCGCTCGGCGTACGTCTGGACGCCGCCGGGCTACGACGCGGACCGCGCCGAGCCCTACCCCGTGCTGTACCTCAACCACGGCGGCGGGCAGAGCTGGGGCGACTGGGTCGAGGTCGGCCGGGCCAGGCAGATCCTCGACAACTACTCCGTGGACGGCACGATCGTCCCGATGGTCGTCGTCATGGGCAACGGCAACGTGCCCGACTTCCCGGCCGAGCTGCTCGAGAACCTGGCCCCGGCCGCGCGCGCGGAGTACAACATCGCGTCCGACGCCGCCGGGCAGGGCATCGCCGGGCTGTCGATGGGTGCCATGAACACGTTGAACACGTGGCTGACCCGCCCCGGGCAGTTCGGGTGGATGGCCGCGTTCTCCGGCGGGCTGTTCTTCCACACCCCCGAGTTCGACCCCGCCGCGGTCAACGCCGAGACGCGCCTGGCGCGCGTCTACACCGGTGACGTCACCGACTTCACCTACCAGCACACGATGAACCTGCTGGACCTGCTGGAGGCGAACGGGATCGAGCACGAGTTCGCGGGCGTCACGCTCGGGCCGCACGGGTTCGACACGTGGCAGCGCAACCTCATCGACCTGCTGCCGCGGCTGTTCCGGCCCGAGACCGGGGCGGGCATCCCGCTGCGGGCGGTCGTGCCGGAGGGCGAGCAGGGCGTGCTGGCGCTGTCCGTCGCGGACCACGGCGACGGCGTGACGCTCGGCTCGGCCGGGAACGCGGGCGACCGCCTGCGGTTCACGGGCGCCCTGCCGGCCGTGACGGTGACGGACTCGCGGTCCGTCGCGCAGGCCGGGGCGAGCGGCTGGGCGGTGAGCGGGCAGGCGTACGCGTTCACGTCCGGCACGCGCCTGCTGGACGCCCAGCACCTGGGGTGGCGTCCCCGCGTGGAGACCCCGCGCGCCGGGCTCGCGGCCGGGGCGGAACGGGCGACCGCGCTGGGCGGCGGCGAGGGCCTGGCCGTGCCGGGCCGGCTCGCGTCCGCCGCGCCCGAGGGACGGTTCGGCTCGGCGACGCTCGGGGCGGACCTCGTCCTCGAGCTGCCGGTCGACACGGCGCCCGGCACCTACGAGGGCACGCTCACCCTCTCGCTGTTCCCCGTCGACTGACGACGGGGACCGACCGCCGGCGTGGGGGGGGGGCCCCCCCCCCCCCCCCCCCCCCCCCCCCCCGGCGGGGCCGGGGCGTATAAAAAAGACACGCACGCCCCGCAGACAAGGAAGGGGTGGGGGGGGGGG
>NZ_JBFTEP010000084.1:0-15886 GCF_047229365.1 Cellulomonas pasadenensis
CCGCCGCACCGGTCGACGTGCCCGCCGACGCGCCGGCCGACGTCGCCACCGCACCGGCTGCCCGCACGCGCGTCGCCGCCCTGTGGGCGCCCGACCTGCGCCGGCGCACGGCGGCGCTGTGGCTGGTGTGGTTCACCGTGAACTTCTCGTACTACGGCGCGTTCATCTGGCTGCCGTCGCTGCTGGTCGCGGACGGCAGCACGCTCGTCCGGTCGTTCGGGTACACGCTGATCATCACGCTCGGGCAGCTGCCCGGGTACGCGGTCGCGGCGGTGCTCGTCGAGACGTGGGGCCGCCGGCGCACCCTCGCGGCGTTCCTCGCCGGGTCGGCCGTCGCGGCCGGGCTGTTCGCGGTGGCGTCGGGCGACGTCGCGGTCGTCGGCGCCGGCCTGCTGCTCTCGTTCTTCAACCTCGGCGCGTGGGGCGCCCTCTACGCCGTCACGCCCGAGCTCTACCCCACGCGCGTGCGCACCACCGGCGCCGGCTGGGCCGCGGGCGTCGGGCGGACCGCGTCGATCCTCGCGCCGCTCGCCGTGCCGCCCCTGCGCGAGGCCGGTGGCACCACGCTGCTGTTCGCCGTCTTCGCGGCCGTGTTCGTCGTCGCCGCGTCGGGTGCCCTCGCGCTGCCGGAGCGCACCGGGGAGTCGCTCGAGGCGTGACCCGGGCGGCGGCGCCGGCGGTGGCCGACGCCCTCCGCGCATCGCTCAATCGGGTGGCGGCGCGTGCCGATACGCACGCCATGACGACCCCTGACGGCCCCCCGGCCGACTGGTACGACGACGGCGTGACGCCGGGCGTCGAGCGCTGGTTCGACGGCACCGACTGGACCGCGCACACGCGGCCGGTCGCGGCCACGCCCCCGCCGCCGGCCGCCGTGCCCGTCGCCGTGCCCGTCGCGGCCGGCACCTCGTGGACGCCGGGCGCACCCCTCGCCGTGGGTCCGGGCGCCGTCGCGGCGGCCGAGCCGGCGTGGCAGGCACCGGCGGCCGCGGGCGGGGCGTGGGGCGGTGCACCCTCGGGTACCAACTGGGGCGCTGCATCCCCGGGTGGCGCACGGGGCACCGCACCCGGCGTCACCGGTGGGGCCTGGGGCACCGCCTGGCCACCGGCCGGTACGGCAGCGGGCGGGGAGTACGCCGGCTGGGCGCACCGCGTGGTCGCGAACCTCCTCGACTCCCTCGTGCCGCTCGTGCCGTACGGCACGGCGTACGCCGTCGCCATGGCCACCGCCGTGCCCGGCGTCGACCGCTACGGCAACCCGACGCCGCAGCCGACGGGCACCGGCGTCACCGTGCTGCTCGTGGGCCTCGCGCTCGCCTGGGGGCTGCACGGCTGGAACCGGTGGGTGCGCGTCGCACGGACCGGCCGCTCGCTCGGCAAGCAGGCGATGGGGCTGCGGGTCGTGCTCGAGGAGACCGGCACCCCGCCCGGGGTGTGGATGTGTCTCGTCCGCGACGTCGCCCACGTGCTCGACAACCTGGTGCTCTACGTCGGCTACCTCTGGCCCCTGTGGGACGCCAGGCGGCAGACGTTCGCGGACAAGGCCGTGCACACCGTCGTCGTGCGCGACGCCACCTGAGCGCCGGCGCCGCGCACGACGGGCGACGCCTCAGGCGCGCCGGTCGGCGTCCGGCGCCGCGTCGGCGTCACCGTCCTCCGTGCGCACCTCGGTGACCTCGCCGTCCTCGACGGTGACCTCCGTGCCCGTCGGCTCGTCGTCGCCGCCGGTGGTCGCGTGCTCGACGCCGCCGCCGTCGACCGCGTCGTCCGTCGCCCGCGCCTCGCCGTCGACCGCGCCGTCGGTGGCGTGCGCCTCCGCGTCGGCCTGTGCGTCCAGCTCCGCGCTCATCCGCCCGGCCTCCTCGACGACGGCCTCGCGCTGCTCCGCGATCGCGGCGCGCACGCGGTCGGCCTGCGTCGCGAGGTCGTCCTTGACGGCGGCGACGGTCGCGTCGACGACCGCCCGGGCCTCGCGGTCGTTGCGCTCGAGCTCCGCGGCGAGGCGCGCCTCCTCGGCGTGCAGCCGCTCGCGGACGCGGTCGAACGCCTCCTCGACGCTGCCGGCCGCCTCCAGCTCGGCGGCCACGTCGACCGGGCCGTCCGGCGCCGGCGCGTCCTGCGCGTCGTGCTCCTGCACCTGCGTGTCCACCTGCACGTCCACCCGCTCGTCCACCGGTCCGTCCTCGCGCTCGTCGGTCGTGGTCACTCGCCCAGCACCCACCCGTGCGGCTCCGCCAGGCGGCGGGCCGCGTCGGGTCCCCACGAGCCGCGCGCGTACGGGACCGGGTCGGGCCGGTCGTCGCCGAGCAGCGGCTCGAACGCCCGCCACGCCGCGTCGAGGCCCGCGGGTGTGGTGAAGAGGGTGCGGTCCCCGACGAGCACGTCCTGGAGCAGCCCCGCGTAGGGCGGCAGGGACGTGCCCGGCACGTCGTCGAGCGAGAGCCGCACCGTACCGGTCGTGAGCTCCAGGTGCGGCCCCGGCTTCTTCACGGTGGTCACGAGCCGCACCTCGCCGCCGCCCTTGAGCGACACCTCGAGCCGGTTGGGGCCGACCTCCTCGCCGAACAGGTGGTCGGGCGCGCGCAGGACGAGCGTGACCTGCTGCGCCGAGCCCGCCATCTGCTTGCCGGTGCGCAGCAGGAACGGCACGCCCCGCCAGCGGTCCGTGTCGACCCACAGGCGCGCGGCGACGTACGTGTCGACGGTCGACCCGTCCGCGACGCCCTCGATGTCGCGGTACCCCTCGAACTGGCCGAGGACGACGTCCTCGTGCGGGTCGAGCGGCCGGAACGACGCGATGACGTCCTCGCGCGCCCGGGCGAGGTCGTCGGCGTGCAGGCCCGCCGGCGGGTCCATGGCGACCTGCGCGGCGACCTGGAACAGGTGGGTGACGAGCATGTCGAGCGCCGCGCCGGTGGCGTCGTAGAACTCGGCGCGCTGGTCCACGTCGAGCGTCTCGGGGACGTCGATCTGCACCTGCGCGACGTGGTGGCGGTCCCACGCGCCGCCGATGAGCTCGTTGGCGAACCGGGACACGTGCAGGTTCTGCGTCGCCTCCTTGCCGAGGAAGTGGTCGATGCGGAAGACCTGCTCCTCGTCGAAGACCTCGTGCACGACGGCGTCGAGCTCGCGGAACGACCCCGGGGACGTGCCGTACGGCTTCTCGTAGACGATGCGGACGCCCTCGGCGAGGCCGTGCCGGCCCAGCGCACGCGTGAGCGGCACGAACGACTCGGGCGGCACCGCGAGGTAGTGGATGACGAGCACGTCGCCGTCGCGGTCGCCGGTGAGGTGCTCGCGCAGGTCGGCGAGCGCGTCGGGCAGCGTGCCGGGGTCGTCCTCCTCCTGGCTGACGTCGCGGCACCAGGCGACGTGCTCGAGGACGTCGTCGAGCGCGTGGCGGGACTCGTCGTCGCCGAACTCGTCGAGGGACTCGCGCACGACGTCGCGGAACTCCTCGACGTCGAGGTCCTTGCGGCCGGTGCCGACGAGCGACCAGCGCTCGGGCAGCAGGCCGCGCGCGTCGAGGGTGGCGAGCGCGGGGATCACCATGCGCCGCGACAGGTCGCCGCGGGCGCCGTGCAGGACGAGGACGAGCGGGCGGTCGGACGGCACGGGCACCATCTCCGGACGGTCGGGCGACGTGCCGGTCCGCGGGCCCGCCGCCGACCGGGGCGCCGTCGGCGGCGCGGTCGTCGGCTCGGTGGGGCGGCGCGGTCGGGCGCGTCGGTCGGGTCGTGGACCCTGTCGACGCTACGTCGCGGCGGGGGCGGGCGCGCGGGCAGCGTCGGGGGTGGGCGCCTCCCCGCGGTGCGGGTCCGCGTGCGGGTGCTGGTCCGCGTGGGGGTGCTGGTCAGTGTGGGGGCGCTCGTGCGGGTGCGGCAGCAAGGCGCCGGCCGGCCCGGGCACCGCCACGACGCTGCGCGTGGTGAGGCCGATGAACGCGCCGAGGCGCTCGAGCGTCTCCGCCCGCCGCGGCAGCGTGTGCGTGAGCCGGGTGCTGCGCACGACGAACGCCGCCCACTGCCCGCGCGAGACCGCCACGTTGAGCCGGTTCCGGTCGAGCAGGAAGTCGAGGCCGCGCGGCACCTGCGCGGGCGACGACGCCGCGGTGGTGACGACGACGACGGGCGCCTCCTGGCCCTGGAACTTGTCGACCGTGCCGACGCGCGTGCCGGTGAGGCCGGCCGCGTCGAGCGCCTGCCGGACGGTGAACACCTGCGCGTTGTACGGGGCGACGACGAGGACGTCGTCCGCCGTGAGCGGGCGCGCGTCCGCGGACGGGTCGCGCCACGTGCGGCCGACGAGGTCGCGGACGACGCGCACGACGGCGTCGGCCTCCTCGAGCGAGCGGACCGCGTTGCCCGTGTGCTCGACGAGCACGCCGTGCACGCCGGGAGCGACGCCGTCGAGGTGGCGGTCCGCCGCGGCGGATGCCGCCTCGAGCCGGCCCTCGTAGGACAGCGTCGACACCGCGGCGCACAGCGCGGGGTGCATGCGGTGCGTGACGGGCAGGAAGTAGCCGAGCGCGGGCGGCAGGGTGTCGTGCCCGTCGGTGAGCCACCCGAGGGCGGAGCGGTCGACCGGCTCGGGGTGCGTGCCCTGGCTGACCTGCGGCAGCTGCTGCGGATCGCCCAGCAGCAGGAGGTTGCGGGCGGCGCCCGCCACGGCGAACGTCGTGGCGAGCGCCAGCTGCCCCGCCTCGTCGACGACGAGCAGGTCGAGCGGGCGCTCGGGCAGCCGGTTGGCGTTCGCGAGGTCCCACGCGGTGCCGCCCAGCACCGCGCCGGTGCCGGCGGCGCCGCCGGGGTGGGCCGCCCAGAACGCGCCGAAGCCCTTGTCGGGCACCCACGTCCACGGCGCCTCGGGGTCGGCGGTGCGGCCGTCGGAGGCGCCGGGCGCCTTCTTCGCCATCGCGTCGGCGGGGACGCCCGCGCCGGCGAGGCCCCGCAGCATGTTCTCGACCACCGCGTGCGACTGCGCGACCACGCCGACGCGCCACCCGCGCGCGACGAGTCCCGCGACGACGCGCGCCCCCGTGTACGTCTTGCCCGTGCCGGGCGGGCCCTGCACGGCGACGTACGAGTCGTCGAGGTCGAGCAGCGCGCGCGTGAGCACGTCCACCGCGTCGGCGGGGTCGTCGAGCGGCGGGATGGGCGCGCCGGAGCGCGTGCGCGGTGGGACGCGCCGGGCCAGGTCGAGCACGGCACGTGCCGGCACCCGCACGTCGCCCGCCTCGTCGGTCGGCACCGCGTCGGTCGGCACGTCGACGCCCGCCACCGCGTCGCTCGCCACCGCGTCGGTCGGCACGGCCTCGACCTGCACGGCGTCGACGCGCACGCCGACCGCCGTCGCGACGTCCTCCGCGAGCGCGCGGATCGCCGTGCGCAGGGGCTGCGTGCCGATGGGTGCCGCCGGCGCGAGCGCCATGGGCAGCGCGTCGAAGGCGTCGGACACCTTCGGCCGCGTCTCCTCGACGACGAGCGCGTCCCGCACGCGGCCGCCCCGCTCGACGGCCGTCACCTCGAGCACCGTCATGCGGTCGCACCAGCCGCGCGGGCTGTCCGGCGTGGTCTTCATGCAGTCGGGCACCGGCGCGTCGTAGAGGCCCACCGCGCGGGCGCCGGCGCGGAGGTCGCTGCCCGGCTCGAGCCTCCCGACCATCCGCAGCACGCGGCGCGGCACCTGCCGCCCGGCGGGGACCGCCCACTCCTGCAGCACCTCGACGTCGTCGGCGATCAGCACGTTGCGGCGCTCCGCCCAGTCGGACGGGTGCGCGGAGAGCCGGTCGAAGTGCCCCCACCAGTACGGCTTGTCCTCGCGCTGGTGGTAGCGCAGCGCGGCGGCCACGAGCGCGACGGCCTGCCGGCCGGGGGGCCGCACGACGCCCTCCCCCGGCCCGGGCCCGGCGACCGCCATCAGGCCGTCCTCGAGCGGGTCCGCCTCGCCCAGCTCGGCGGCACGCGCGGCGGCCTCCTCGTCGAGCACGGCGGCGCGCTGCGGCGCGAGCCCGACCTCGCCGATCCGGGCGAGCAGCCAGTCGCGCAGACCGAGCGTCGAGAGGCAGTCGTAGCGGTTGTACTCGGCGATCGCGTCGATGCGCGCCCGCCACTCGTCGCCGCGCCCGGCGTCGCGCGCCGCGACCGCCTCGGCGTACTCGACGATCGAGTCCGCGGCATTCGTGACGCCGTCGCCCCGGCCCTGCGCCATGTACAGCGGCTCGAGCTTCTTCAGCGAGTACGACCGCTGACCCGTCTGCACGCCGGCGCGCACGGCCGCGTACAGGTCGACGAGGACGCCCTCGCGCAGCAGCCCGTCGACCTCCGCCTCGCCCTCGCCGTGCCGCCCGGCGAGCCGCAGCAGCGCGACCTTCTCGTACGCGGCGTAGTGGTAGACGTGCAGGTCGGGGTACCGGCGGCGGCGCTCGGCGAGGTAGTCGAGGAACGCCCGCAGCGCCTCCTTCTCCTGCCGGCGGTCGTGCGCCCAGAACGGCACGAACCGCGGCTCGGCGCCGTCGGCCTCCGGCGCCTCGACGACGCCGAACAGGTACTCCAGGCCCCACGCGTCGGGCTCGCCGGCGAGCGCGGCGTCGTACCAGAGCGGGTCGCCCTCGAAGTCGAAGAACACGTCGCCCGGGCTCGGCGGCGGGAGGATCGCGGCGACGCGGTCGGGGTGCGGCACGGCCCACGGGACGTCGGTGGGGTGCGCCGGGTCGGCGTTGCGGGCCTCGAGCTCGACGTGCAGGCGGGCCTGGCGCAGCATCCGCTGCACCTGCGCGGGGCTCAGCCCGTCGACCGCGAGGTCGTCGGGGGCCGCGGCGAGGGCGTCGACCGTCGTGATGCCGGCGGCGGCGAGCAGCGCCCGCTGCCGCTCGTACACCCCCGCGGCGAGCGTGGGGTCGCGGCGGGCCTCGAGCTCGGCGACGCACAGCGCGCAGCGGCCGCACGCGACGACGTCGGGGGCGCCCCAGGCGACGGGCGCGGACCCGGCGCGGTGGGCGTCGAGCAGCTCCTCGAGCCGCGCGCGGCGCTCCCGGTAGACCGGGACGAGGTCGCTCACGGCGTGCGTCGCGGTGGCGCCGTCGCCCAGCACGAGCACCACGTCGCGCGCGACCCGCAGCCCGGCGCGGTCGAGCTGGTCGGCGTACGCGGCGACCTGCAGCAGCGCGGTCGGCTGCGCGTTGCGCGCCAGCTTGGCGTCCCGCACGCTCCACGCGTCGCCGTCGGGACCGGGTTCGCGGACCACGAAGTCGGCGCGGCCCACGAAGCGGCCGTCGAAGAACGCCGCCTGGTGCAGCACGTCCGCACCGCCGGCGACCCGGTCGAGCGTCGTGACCTGCGCGGCCTCGAGGTCGGCGCGCGACTCCGGGTCCCGCGGACGCGGCACCGCGGCGACGCCGCCGCCGGCGCCCGGGCGCCACACGCCGTACCGGTCGACCAGCTGCGCCAGCACCCGCCGCTCGTGCTCGTCGCCCAGGTGGGACACGCGCGCGAGCATCGCGTCCGCGTCCGTCACGACCGCGGGCCCCCGGCCCAGCCGCGCGTCGAGCGCCCGGAGCACGGCGAACTCGCACTCCGCCGCGGCCGTCAGGTCGCTCGCGGAGTACGTCAGGGTGCCGTCGTCGAGCAGGATCACACGGCGAGGCTACGTGCCGGCACCGACAGCGCCACGGCCGCCGGCGCGCGGCTCAGGCGCCGACGGGCGTCGTCGCGCGCGTCGCGTCGCCGTCGTCCGACGTGGTCGCGACCGGCCGCGCGAGGCGGCCCGTGCGGCGCAGCCACCGCTCCAGCGGCAGCGTGACCAGCGGCGGGACCGCCGCCGCGAGCGCGAGACCCGTCACCCACCACGGCCACCGCAGCCGCACCGCGGCCACCAGCGCGACGGCCACGTAGACGAGGAACGCGCCGCCGTGCAGCCGCCCGAACACCGCGACCCCCAGCTCCGTCGTGTGCGTGACGTGCTTGAGGACCATCCCCACGAGCAGGCCCGCCCACGTGCACGCCTCCACGAGGGCGACGACGGCGAAGACGCGTCCGGTGCGGTCGGCGGACGTGGGCATGCGCGGGCTCCTCGGGTCGGGGGGCGAGCACCCATCGTGCCCCACGGTGTGGTGTGCCCCGGAACCCGCAGGGGTCGGGGCAGCGAGGGGACGGACGCGCCCGTCGGACCTGCCTCGTCCGACCCGCTCCGTCAGACCCGTTCGGCGGCCTCCGCCGCGGCGACGACCGTCGCCCGCTCCGCCGGGTCCAGCCCGAGCAGCGGCCTTGGCAGGCACGGCCCGGCGACGAGTCCCCGGTGCTCGGCCAGCGCCGCCGCCACCCGCACGCCGCCGCGCTCGCCGACGACCGCGAGCAGCGGCGCGAGCGCGTCGGTGAGCGCCGCGACCGTCGCCGCGTCCCCGTCGCGCGCCGCCCGCGCCAGCCGCACGGCCGTCACCGGCAGGACGCCCGCGAGCACCGACCACCACGTGTCGGCCCCGGCCGCGAGCGCGGTCGCCGCGAACGCGTCGCCGGACATCCCGACCCCGACGTGCGCGGGCACGAGCGTGCGCAGGTGCGCGAGGCGGTCGCGCACCGCGGCGACGTCCCCCGGCGCGCCCGGCACCTTCACGGCCGCGACGTGCGGCAGCGCCGTGACGCGCGCGAGCAGGTCGTCCGTGAACGCCACCGAGGTCGTCCGGCGGTTCTCGTACACGACGAGCGGCAGCGGCACGCGCGCGGTGACGTCGGCGTAGAGGCCGACGACCTCGTCGTCGGTGAGCGGCTGGTACGACACGGGCACGAGCAGCAGCCCCGCCGCGCCGGCGTCGGCCGCGTCCTGCGCGTGCGCCAGCACGTCAGACGTCCGCAGCGTCCCGACGCCCGCGAGCACCGGCACGTCGCCCGCCGCGGCGACCGCCCGCGCGACCAGGCGTCGCCGCTCGTCCCGCGTCAGGTACGGCCCGACGCCCGTCGACCCCAGCACGCCGACCGAGTCGACCCCGGCGGCGACGGCGGCCGACACCAGGCGGCCGAGCGCGTCCACGTCGACGCCGTCGGCGGCGAACGGGCTGAGGGGGAAGGCGCTCACGCCGGCGAACATGGGACTCCTAATGTCGGGGCGCCGGCGGGCCCGGCGGCGCCACACGGTCCCACGGCGTGCGCGCGCCGGTCGCGCCGTTTCCGCGACGCGCCACGACGGCGCCGCGGGGTCGGCACACTGTCCCCGTGATCCGGTACCCGCGTCCCCTCGTCGCCGGCGACGTCGTCGGCGTGACGTCGCCGTCCGCGGGCGTCCCGGCGGACCTGCGCCCGCGGCTCGCCGTCGCGCTCGACCGCGTCCGCGACCTCGGGTTCCGGACGCGCGTCGGCGAGGCCATGGACGTCGACGGCCTCGCGAGCGCCCCGCCCGACGTCCGGGCCGCGGAGCTGACGGCGCTGCTCACGGACCCCGACGTGCGGGCGGTCGTGCCGCCGTGGGGCGGGGAGATCGCCATCGACCTGCTGCACCGGCTGGACTGGGACGCGCTCGCGGCCGACCCGACGTGGCTCGTCGGCTTCTCCGACGTCTCGACCCTGCTGCTGCCGCTGACGCTGCGCACCGGCGTCGCGACGCTGCACGGGCAGAACCTCATGGACACCCCGTACCGGGTCCCCGCGCCGATGCTCGCGTGGCACGAGGTGGCCGCCGCGCCCGCCGGCGCGGTGCTCGTGCAGGGTGCCGCACCCGCGTACCGGGCGGACGGGTTCGACGACTGGGCCACCGACCCGGGCGTCGACGAGCTCGACCTCGGCACGCCGGGCGGGTGGACGCGGGTCGACGGGGACGGTGACGTCGACGTGACCGGCCGGCTCGTGGGCGGCTGCCTGGAGACGGTGACGCACCTGGCGGGGACGCCGTACGGCGACGTCGACCGGTTCGCGCGCGAGCACGCGCCCGAGGGGCTCGTCGTCTACCTCGAGTCGGCCGGCTCCGACGTCGCGGAGGTCACGCGCCGTCTCTTCGGGCTGCGGTACGCCGGCTGGTTCGACCACGCGACCGCGGTGCTGCTGGGACGGACGCGCGGCACGGAGGCCCCCGGGTACACGCACCACGACGCGGCGCGGCACGCCCTCGGCGACCTCGGCATCCCGGTCGTCGCCGACGTCGACTGCGGCCACGTCCCGCCGCACCTGGCGCTCGTCAACGGCGCGCTCGCCCGCGTGACGCACACCGCCGACGCGTCGCGGATCGAGCAGCGCCTCGTCTGAGGCCCGTCAGCGCTGGTGCATCCACGGCGTGTAGGTGATGCCGACCAGCACCCCCTCCGGGCTCTGCACGCGTGCCGCGGTCTGGCCCCACGGCTCGTCGTGGGCGTCGACGAGGACCTCGTGACCGGCGGCGCGCAGCTCGGCGACCGCGTCGGCGACCTCCTGCGCGGAGGCCACGTCGAGCTCGAGCCACGCCTGCGGCACCGGGTGCTCGACGGGCCAGTCCGGCGAGCCGAACGTCGCCTCGGCGACCTGCGTGAGCGGCCACCGGGCGAAGGTGCCGACGCCCGCGAGGGAGTCGTTGGCGAAGTACCCGGGTGCCGCCTCCCGGAAGCGGATGCCCAGCGCGTCGGCCCAGAACGCACCGGCCGCCTCCGCGTCCTGCGTGACGGGCCCGAACCCTGCGACGAACCGGATCTGCACGACCGCCCCCTCCCCCGTCCGGCGCACGGTCGCGCCGGACCTCCAGCGTGGCCCGCGCGGGCGTGCGCGTCGAGGGGCACCCACGGACCCGCGCGGCGCGTGACCCGGGACCTCCCGGACGGGCAGGATCTCCCCGTGACGAGGCGCGAGCGCACGTGGACGGTCGTGGCGGCCCTGCTCGGCGCGGGGACGGCCGTGGCGGGGGTGCTGCGCATGCGCACGGGGACGGTGTCGTTCGGGTGGTTCGCCTACACGCCCCTGAGCGAGACGGTGTACGCGCCGAGCCCGGCGCCGTGGCGGCTCGGTGCCGCGCTGGTGGTGCTGGGCGTGCTGCTGGTCGGCGCCGCGGGCGGCTTCGCGCTCGGCCGCCGGCGGCGTGCCGACGGCACGACCGGCAGCGCCGCCGACTGACCCGCCGTCACCCCGCGCGCCGCGCGACGCCCTCCGCGTACGCCGCGCGGATCACCGCCTCGGCGGGCTTGCCGTACGGGCAGTAGTCGTCGTTCGCGGCGGCGTCGGCCTCGGCGTACAGGCGCGTCGGCCAGTCCCAGAGCATGAAGCCGCCGACCCAGTCGCGCCGCGCGCACGCCGCGAACGCGGCCTCGTACCACTCGCGCTGCGCCTCCCCCGACGGCTCCCCTGGCAGCGCCCAGTCGTTCGGCAGCGCGGGCGAGCCCGTCCGGCTGGGGCACCCGGCCTCGAGGAAGACGAACGGCTTGCCGACGCGTCGCACGACCGCCTCGATGCGGTCGAGCTGCGCCTCCCAGTCGTCCACCGGGTAGTAGCCGGACGAGGAGACGACGTCGACGGCGTCCCACCAGCGGACGTTCGTCTCCTGGTACTTGTCGCAGTTGTACGTGACGAGTCCCGGGTAGACCTCGCGCACGGCGGCGACGAGCGCGCGCCACTCGTCCTCGCGGCGGTCGGTCTGCACCATCTCGCAGCCGACGCAGAACATCTCGACGCGCTCCTCGGCGGCGATGCGGGCGTGGTGCACCTGGAACTCGGTGTACGCGGCGAACCACTCGCCCCACGTCGGCTCGCACGGCACGTCCACGTCGAAGAAGCTGATGTGGGCACGCCACGTGCCGTTGCGGACGTTGACGACGGGCTTGAGGCACACCTTCAGGCCGCGCTCCTTCGCCGCGCGGATGCCGGCGCGGATCTCGTCGTCGGTCGGCGTGGGGGCCTCCCGCCACGCGATCGTCGTGGACTGCGCGGTGTCCTGGAGGGCGGAGAAGGCGAGGGTGGCCCACGTGACGCCGAGCCGCTCGACCATCGCGTCCATCGACGCGTCGGCGTCCGGGCCCGTCCAGTGGCCGCGGCCGCCGCCGGTCCAGCCCCAGGTCATGCCCGCGGCGTACCCGTCGAGCAGGCCGACGTCCGGTCCGTCCGTCGTGGTGGTGCGTGTCCCCGTCGTCGTGCCCGTCATGTCGTCTCCCTCGACCTCGTCGTCGTCCGCCCACTTTATTCGATGGACGAAGGAAGTCCGGGGAGCCGCTCGGCGTGCGGGTTGCCGGGCCGCTCCCGACGATGGGAGGCATGGCTGACCAGACGACGAACCAGGACCCCCGCTCCCAGTACCCCGGCCCCGAGGCCCAGTCCGGCGAGACGATCGAGCACCCCGGTCGTACGGAGGACATGCCGAAGGAGCCGGACCACGGCGAGCAGACGTACCGCGGCTCCGGCCGCCTCGAGGGCCGCAAGGCGCTCATCACCGGTGGGGACTCCGGCATCGGCCGGGCCGTCGCCATCGCGTACTCGCGCGAGGGCGCGGACGTGGCGATCGTCTACCTCCCGGACGAGGAGGAGGACGCGCAGGAGACCGTCCGCCTCGTCGAGGAGGCCGGGCGCACGGCCCTCGCGATCCCCGGCGACATCCGCGACGAGCAGTTCTGCTCCGAGCTCGTGCAGCGCACCGTCGACGAGCTCGGCGGGCTCGACATCCTCGTCAACAACGCGGCCTACCAGATGGCGCAGCCCGGGAGCCTCGCCGACATCACGACCGAGCAGCTCGACCGCGTCTTCAAGACGAACCTCTACGCGATGTTCTGGATCACCAAGGCCGCGCTGCCGCACCTGAAGCCCGGCTCGGCGATCATCAACACGAGCTCCATCCAGGCGTTCGAGCCGAGCCCGCCGCTGCTCGACTACGCCACGACGAAGGCCGGCATCCTGAACTTCACGAAGGGCCTCGCGCAGCAGCTCGCCGAGCAGGGCATCCGCGTCAACGCCGTCTGCCCCGGACCCATCTGGACGCCGCTGATCCCGGCGACGATGCCCGACGAGAAGGTCGAGTCGTTCGGCGGCGACACGCCCCTCGGCCGCGCCGGCCAGCCCGCCGAGATGGCGCCCGCGTACGTGTTCTTCGCGTCGCAGGAGTCCAGCTACGTGACCGGCGACCGCATCGTCGCGACCGGCGGGAAGCTGGCCTGATGCGCGTCGCGGTCGTCGGCGGGCACGGGAAGGTCGCGCGCGAGCTGATCCCGCTGCTCGCCGGGCGCGGCGACACGGTGGTCCCGCTCGTGCGCACGCAGGAGCACGTGGACGAGCTGCGCGGCCCGGGTGTCGAGCCGCGGCTGCTCGACATCGAGGCGCAGGACGCCGACGCGTTCGCCGAGGCCTTCGCCGGCGTCGGCGCGGTCGTGTTCGCGGCCGGCGCCGGTGCCGACGGGCGTGCGGACCGCAAGAAGACGGTCGACCTCGACGGCTCGCTGAAGTCGGTCGACGGGGCGCAGCGCGCCGGCGTGCAGCGGTTCGTCCAGGTGTCGGCGATCGGCGTCGACGACCCGGTGCCCGACGACGCGGGCGACGTCTGGAAGGCGTACGTCGAGGCCAAGCGGGACGCCGACGCGGCGCTGCGGGAGTCGGACCTCGCGTGGACGATCCTGCGTCCCGGCGGGCTGACCGACGGCCCGGCGACCGGGCGCGTGCTGCTCGGCACCAGCGTGCCGCGCGGGCAGGTGTCGCGCGCGGACGTCGCGGCCGTGATCGCCGAGGTGCTCAGCCGGCCGGCCAGCGTCGGCAAGCAGTGGGAGCTGGTCGCGGGCGACCAGACGATCCAGGAGGCGGTGTCGGCGGGCTGACCCGCCCGCGTCGGCGACGCGCGAGAACGGCGACGTGGTCCTGCACGACGACCACGTCGCCGTTCTCCCGCCCGGCGGTGGTGGGCCGGGTGGCCCGCCCGGTCAGCGGGGGCGGTGGTCGACGCGCGCGCGCAGCTCGCGCAGCTGCGCCTGCGGCAGCCCGAGCTGCTCGAGGCGCGCGACGTAGGACGCCGTCACGCCACCCTTGCCGAGCGGCGGGGCGACCGTGACGAGGCGCTCGTCACGGCCGGGCTGCGCACGGCCGGGCTGCTCACGGTCGGGGTCGTCACGACCAGGCATCGGATCCGCCCTTCCTGGACACGGTCTCAACTCCCGATCATGCCACTCACCGCCGTCGCCGCACTGGACGCCGCGCGTCGGACGTCGTCGGTGTAGACCCGCGCCTTCGAGGCGTTCGTGACGTCGAGCGCGACGACGCCCACGACCGTCGACCCGCTGAACACGGGCGACGCCAGGACGACCGCGTACTTGCCGTGCGCGCGGCGCATGTCGCGCGGGGTCAGCCCGAGACGCTCCTCCGCGGGCAGCCGCGCCCACCGCAGGTCGCCCAGCCGCTCGTAGAGGCGGTCGAGCTCGACGAGGTCGATGCAGACCTCCTCGCCGGTGCGCGCCGCCCAGCCGATCGCCCCCTTGCCGACGCGCCAGCGGATGCCCGAGTGCGCGGGGCTCAGCAGGCGGCGGGTCGCCTCGACCGCGTGCAGCCGGCCCGTCCACCCGCGCCGGTAGAGCGCGATGCCGAGGTTGTCGAGGTCGAGCCCGGTCGCGTCGCGCACCTCGTACAGCGCCGCGAGCAGCAGCTTGCCGGCGGGGGCACGCACGGCGTCGAGGCGCCGCGTGCGGTGCGCCTGCACGGCGGCGTCGACGCTCGCCACGAACCCGCCCACCACCGCGGCCCACGTCGCCCACAGGTTCGCGTCGGCGCGCCAGGCGGCGGGCACGACCGCCTCGCGGTCGACCGCGAGCAGCACCGCGGTGGCCGCGGCGATCGCCACGGCCACGGCCACCCGCAGCGCCAGCATGCCGCGACGGTAACCGTCACCTCTGACACGGGCGGAGGTCCGCGATGACCGGCCCGGGCCCGCACCGCCTCAGCCGGACGAGGGGTAGCCCATCGCCCGCAGGTCCTGCTCGAGATCGCGCAGTGACACGTCGGGGTTGAGGCGTCGGACGAGCGGCTCGGACAGAGGTCCGGCGGCGAGCACGTGCGCCACGTCCCGGTGCGCGAGGTCGACCTCGTAGTAGTCCGAGGCGAACTGCACGTACGCCCCGGGCCCGTCCGCGACGAGGAGCTCGAAGAGGAAGTCGGCACCGTCGGGGTCGTCACCCGGCGGGTACGGGACGGGGCCGACCTGCCACGCGGTGTCGCCGGCCCGCCGCCAGAGGCAGACGGTCGCGAGGTACGTGCCGTCGAGCGTGAACGCCGGTTCGCTCGCGGCGGTGGCGAAGACCTCCGGCACCGCGTCGAGCACGCCCTGGAACGGGCGCCCGCCACGCCGGAAGGGACTCATCTGCGACTCGTGGTCGAAGCCGCGCAGGAAGGCACCGGCGGGTCCGAAGACGATCGACCACTCGTCACCCTGGCCGTTCCGCATCGAGGCCATGGCCTCGTCGTCGGACCACCGCGCGTCGAACGAGTGCCACCTCGCCTCCCACTCCGGGCTCAGGACGGCGTCGAGCGCAGCGAGGCCCAGACACCTCGTGCGGACCGCCGGCACGTCGGGGAGGGCGCGGGAGAGGTCGTGAGCCGTCACGCGCACATCCGACCATGTCGACCAGCGGCGCCGAGGAGGCGAGCCGCGCGTGTCACCGACGACGACGGCCCGGCACCCCCTCGGCGGGTGCCGGGCCGTCCCCCGCGACGTCGGCTCACCGCGCCCCCCGCGCGGCGCCCCGACGGGTCTCAGTCGGCCGCCGGCGTCACCGACGACCGCAGCCGGCGGCGGGTGCCCAGCACCGCGGCGCCCGTGCCGAGCAGGCCGAGCCCGACGAGCAGCGCGAACACCACGTCCGCACCCGTGTCGGAGAGCCGGCCGGGGAACTCCCCCGTGCCGGGTCGGACGCCCGCCGTCGTGCCGAGGCCGGCGCCCGCACCTGCGCCCGCGCCCGCACCGCCGCCGGGCGCCGGCG
>NZ_JBFTEP010000085.1:0-15753 GCF_047229365.1 Cellulomonas pasadenensis
CCGCCGCGGCGCGCGTGATGGCGCCACCGCGCGTCGACGGCACGGAGCCGAGCGGCGCGATGCGCTCCCGGCCGAGCAGCGTCCCGAGACGGACCTGCCCGAGAACCAGCCGATGCCCGGCAGCCGCGAGGACGAGGCGCAGCCGTCGCCCGGTGACACCCAGGACCAGGCGGTGCGGCGCATCTACCCGTCCGACCCGACCGGCCAGGACCCCGACCCGCTGGTCCACGACCCGCGCCCGGACGAGTCCGGCGTCTGACGCGCCGCCACCTCACGCCCGCCGGCCCGCCGGCGTCTGCACACTGTGAGGGTGGCGGAACCGTTCGAGCACGTGGTGCGCGCGCACGGCGCGACCGTGCTGCGCGTGTGCCGCGCCCTGCTCGGGCCGCACGACGCCGAGGACGCGTGGTCCGACACGTTCCTCGCGGCGCTGCGGGCGTGGCCGACCCTGCCCGCCGACGCGAACGTCGAGGCGTGGCTCGTCACGGTCGCGCGCCGCAAGGCCCTCGACGAGCTGCGCCGCCGCGGGCGCCACGCGGTGCCGGTCGACGTGGCGGACGTGCTCGGCGCACGCGCCCTCGTCGCGGGCGAGCCGCGGCCCGGGGACCGGGACCTGGACCTGTGGGACGCGCTCCGCGTGCTGCCGGACAAGCAGCGCCGCGTGGTCGTGCTGCACCACATCGGCGGCCTGCCGTACGCGGACGTCGCCGCGCTCGTCGGCGGCACGGACGCCGCGGCCCGGCGTGCGGCGTCCGACGGCGTCGCGGCGCTGCGTCGCGCCTATGCCGCTGCCGGCGACGACGGAGGGTCCACGCATGAGCACGGGCATGAGCACGAGCACGGGCACGAGCACCGGTGCGGATGCGAGGACGGGCGCGCCGCCCTCGCTGCACGGCGACGCGCTGGCCGGCCTGCGCGCGCGGCTCGCCGCGGACGCCGAGCGCGCCGGCCTGCTCGACGTGGCCTACCGGGTGGTCGACAGCCCCGTCGGCGCGCTGCTCGTCGCCGCGGGGGAGCGCGGCGTGCTGCGCGTGGCGTTCGAGGTGCAGGGGCACGAGGCGGCGCTAACGGAGCTGGCGGCACGTGTGAGCCCCCGCGTGCTCGAGGGCGGCCGTCGGCTCGACCCGGTGCTGCGCGAGCTCGACGAGTACTTCGCCGGTGCGCGCCGCACCTTCGACGTGCCGGTGGACCTGCGGCTGCTCGAGGGGTTCCGCCGCGACGTGGTCGCCACGCTGCCGCGTGTCGCGTACGGCACGACGGCGTCCTACGCGGCGGTCGCCGCCCTCGCCGGGCGTCCGGCCGCGGTCCGCGCCGTGGGGACCGCGTGCGCGCGCAACCCGGTGCCGCTGCTCGTCCCGTGCCACCGGGTGGTGCGCTCCGACGGCACGCCCGGCCGGTACGCGGGCGGCGACGCGGCGAAGACGACCCTGCTGGCGCTCGAACGCGCCCCCGACGGACCCTCGCCCGCGGCCGGGGGCCGGGCGTAGCGTCGGGGCCATGTGCCGCAACATCACCACCCTGCGCGGCCTCGAGCCGCACGCGACCGACGACGAGATCGAGGCGGCCGCCCGTCAGTACGTGCGCAAGGTGACGGGCGTGCAGCAGCTCTCCGACGCCACCCGTGAGCCGTTCGAGCAGGCCGTCGCGGAGATCGCCGCGATCACCGCGCGGCTCCTCGACGAGCTCCCGGAGCGCCGGCGGCCGCCGGCCACGGTGCCGCCGCTGCGCCGGCCGGAGGTGCAGGCCCGCATCGCCGCGCGTCAGGCCGGACCGGAGCACGGGCACCACGACCACCCGCACGAGCACGACCACCCGCACGAACACCACGAGCACCCGCACGACGACGACGGTGTGCCGGTGCACGCGTCGCGCGCCACGGCGGCGCGGTAGCGCGTCGGCCGGTCAGTCCGTCGCGGCCGACGCCGGGTGCGGGACGAGCCGCGGGATGCCCTCGGGCGCCACGGCGGCGAGCGCCAGGAACCGGGCCTCCGCGCGGTGCAGCCGGATGTGCTCGTCGAGCGACCAGCCCGGCCCGTTGGTGAGCGTCATGCCGCACGCGCAGCCGATGGTGACGCTGCCGCCCGCGCCGACGCGGACCTGCCCGACCGTGGTGTGGTCGGTGAAGGCGCGCACCTTGGCGTGCCGCATGGGCGCGCTGACCGGCACGGGCAGCTCGGCGTGGTCGTCCGGCACGACGTCGCGCTCGCCCGGCTCGGCGTGCGTCGGCTCGTCGTGCGTCGCGTCGTCGTGCGGCAGCGGGGGCACGGCGGTCAGTGCCCGCCGGTGAGCGTCCCGCCGTCGACCATCTGGTCGAGCTCGAACGCCGCGTCCCAGTCCTCGCCGCCGAGGCTCGGCATCATGCGGTGCAGCTGCGGCGCCCACGCCTCGGCGTGGTCGGGGAAGCAGCGGCGCAGCAGGTCGAGCATCGTCGCCACGGCGGTGGACGCACCGGGCGAGGCGCCGAGCAGCCCGGCGATCGAGCCGTCGGCCGAGGAGACGAGCTCCGTGCCGAACTCGAGCACGCCGCCGCCCTTGCCGCGCTTGATGACCTGCACGCGCTGGCCCGCGGTGATGAGCTCCCAGTCGCGCGGGTCGGCGGTCGGCATGTACGAGCGCAGCGCGCGCAGGCGCTGCGTCTCCGTGGCCGTGACCTCGCGGACCAGGTACGTCAGCAGGTCGAGGTTGCGGGCGCCGACGGCGAGCATCGGCACGAGGTTGCCCGGCCGCACCGACCGGATCAGGTCGCCCCACGAGCCCTGCTTGAGGAACTTCATGCTCCAGCCGGCGTACGGGCCGAACATGAGGGCGCGGCCGCCGTCGACCACCCGAGCGTCGAGGTGCGGCACGGACATCGGCGGCGCACCGATCGCGGCCTTGCCGTACACCTTCGCGTCGTGCTGCGCGACGAGCTCCGGCTTCGTCGTGCGCAGGAACTGGCCGCTGATCGGGAAGCCCGCGTAGCCGCGGATCTCCTTGATGCGCGAGCGCTGCAGCAGGTGCAGGGCACCGCCGCCCGCGCCGACGAAGACGAACCGCGCCGTGCGGGTCCGCCGGCCCTCGCCGTTCCAGCGGCGGTCGGCGACGCGCACGCGCCACAGGCCGTCGCGGCGGCGGCGCAGGCCCACGACCTCGCTCTGCGTGTGCACGGTGGCGCCGCGCGCGACGGCGTCGTCCAGCATGGCCCGCGTGAGGGCGCCGAAGTCGACGTCGGTGCCGGAGGTGGCCCGCGTGGCCGCGATCGGCTCGTCGGCGTCGCGTCCGGCGGCGAGCAGCGGTGCCCACGACGCGATGGTCGCGGGGTCGGTGCTCAGCTCCATGTCGGCGAAGAGGCGGTGCGCGCGCAGCGCCTCGTGGCGGCGGCGCAGGAACTCCACGTCCTCGGCGCCGCGCACGAACGTCATGTGCGGCGTGTGCGTGACCGCGCGCTCGGCGCCGGGGAGCCGGCCCGCCGCCGCCAGGTGCGCCCACAGCTCGCGCGAGAGCTCGAACTGCTCGTTGATCGTGACGGCCTTGGTGATGTCGACCGAGCCGTCGGGCCTCTGGGGCGTGTAGTTGAGCTCGCACAGGGCGGCGTGCCCCGTGCCCGCGTTGTTCCACGCGTTGGAGCTCTCCTGCGCCGGGCCGTCGAGCCGCTCGTGGATCTCGATGCGCCACGTGGGCTCGAGCGTCCCGAGCAGCGCCGCGAGGGTCGCGCTCATGATGCCCCCGCCGACGAGGAGGACGTCGACGTCTGCTGCCGTCTCGTGCGCACGCGTTGCCACCTGGCGATGTTAGGTCGACGTCGAGAGGTGTCCCGCACTCAGGGAATGTGACCTTGGTCTCGCACGGACGACCTCGCGCACCGCACGGCACGTCGTGGCGACGCGCCCGGCAGCGGGTGCGGCGTACCGGCAGGAGGCGGTACAAACGAGCATGACCCGCAACCGTGCGCGCGACCTCGCCTCCGACCCCGCCGCCCAGCGCATCGCCGACCGGCAGCCGTCCGACGCCGACCTGCTCGGCAGCGACACCCGCTCCGGCGGCGACCCGAGCGGCGCGCCCCGCTCGCTCCAGGCCTCCGAGCGCGAGGGCGGCGACGAGGCGCTCACCAGCAGCGAGGACTGGGACGACCCGGCCCGGCTCTGAGCGCGGCACCTAGCACGGCACGGCCCCGGACGACCGTCACCGGTCGGCCGGGGCCGTGGCCGTTCCCGGGGGCCGGCGGCGTGGGCGTGCTCAGCCGCCCGGCACGAGCGCGTGCTCGCGGGCGCGCGCCAGCAGCTCCTCGCCGTCGGCGCCCTGCAGGACGGCGATGCCGGGCCGCTCCGCGTCCTCCTCGGCGTCCTCCTGCTGCGGCGTCGCGGTCGGCAGACCGTGCGAGAGGACGTGCTCCGCGGCCGTCAGCTGGCGGATCAGCACCGCCTCGACGCGCTCCGGGTGGTGCGCCACGGCCCCGGCGTAGATCTCGGGGTCGTGCTGGCCGTCGTCGCCGACGAGCAGCCACCGCACCTGCGGCAGCTCCGCGAACAGGCGGCGCAGCTGCGAGACCTTGTGCTGCTGGCCGCTGCGGAACAGGCCGGTGTTGGTCGGGCCCCAGTCGGTGAGGAGCAGGGGGCCCGCCGGGTAGTCGTGCCGGCGCAGGAACCGGCCGATCGCGGGCGCGGCGTTCCACGCCCCGGTCGACAGGTACACGAGCGGCCGGTCCGCGTCGCCCAGCCGCAGCTCGCGGTAGAGCCGCGACATGCCGGGGACCGCCTCGCGCGCGTTCTCGTGCCGCACGAGCGTGTTCCACGCCGCGACCAGCGGACGCGGCAGACGCGTCACCATCACCGTGTCGTCGATGTCGCTGACGACGCCGACGGTCGGCCCGGCTCCCACGACGAGGACGGGTGCGACCGACTGCGCGCCGTCCGCCGAGGTGAGCGTCACCTCGTGCCAGCCGGGCGGCAGGTCCGACGGCACGACCGTGTCGACGTAGCCGCCGCGGTCGGTCGTCACCACGTGCGTGGCGCCGCCGACGCGCACCTCGAGCTCCGCGCCGGCCACCGGCGAGGTGAGGAACGAGCGCCAGCCGCGGACCGACGCCGCCGGGCGCTCCTCGCCGGTCTGGGCCGCGCCGCCGGCGCCCGGCAGGTCCTGCCCGGCGACGGCGGGGGAGGCGAGCAGCGTGCGCGCGAGCACGCGGACCCAGCCCTGCGACCCGTACCCGGCGTACGAGACGATGCGGACGGTCCACCCGCGCCGGCGCAGCACGCGCGCCACCGCCGCGTCTACCCGGTCCTCGAGGCGCGCGGCCACGTGCAGGCGGCCGGCGGTCGCGCCGTCGAACCGCGGGGCGACGCGGCCCGCACGCAGCCCGTCCCCGTCGGACGGGCCGGCGGGGACGGGCTGGGCGTGCCGGGGCGTCGGCGTCACGAGTGCGCGTCGTCGGCGGGGTTGCCGGCCTCGGCGAGCGCGGCGGCGTCCTGCTCCGTCGACGCACCCGCGTTCGACAGCCCGCCGCCGGCGTTCTCCAGGTGCGCGCGCACGAACCAGTGGAACAGCTCGAGCTCGTGCAGGTGCCCGACGAGCAGGTCGTTCGTCACCGTGTCGAGCTCCTCGGTCGCCTCGGCGGCGGCGCGGTGGTCGGTGATGACGCCGACGTACACCTCGTCGAGCGCGCCGAGGTGGGCGGACGTCGTGGCGCGGCCGATGCTGTAGTCGTCCCAGGTGCGGTTGGCCACGATCTGCCCGGGCGTGCCCTGCGGCGAGACGCCGAGGGTCGCGATCCGCTCCGCCGTGGCGTCCACCATGGCCCGCACGGCGTCGACCTGCGGGTCGAGCATCTCGTGCACGGCGATGAAGTGCGGGCCGACGACGTTCCAGTGGATGTGCTTGAGCGTCAGCTGCAGGTCGTTGAGCGCGTGCAGCCGCCCCTGGAGGATCTCCGCCACCCGGGCGCCGTCCTCCGGGGTGAGGGACGGGACGGTGTACTTCGGAAGATCGGCGCGAGCCATGACCACTCCTTCGATGTCGCCTCCCGGACCCGGCGGTCCGGCGCTGCGTCCACGCTGCCAGCACGCCCGACGGTCCGCCACAGGAGCACGGGCGCCCGCGGCCGGGCCGGGACCAGCGGCGTCACCCGTCGAAGGGGTCCCCGTCCCGCTCGAGCCGTGCGACGGCCTCGTCGGCGGTGAGCTGCGTCAGCCCGGGCTCCATCTCGTCCCAGCGGCGCGGCACCGCGGCGGTCGGCCGCTCACGCCCGCGCAGCGACCACGGCGTGATCGTCGTCTTGGCCGGGTGGTTCTGCGACCAGTCGATCAGGACCCGTCCGGGCCGCACGTCCTTGCGCATCACGGACACCACGAGGCCCGGCTCGTCCCGCGCGACCGCCTGCGCGAGGTCCCGGGCGTAGGCCCGCACGTCGTGCGCCGGCCGCGGCCGGGGGAGCGGTGCGTAGAGCTGCAGGCCCTTGCTGCCGGACGTCACGGGCACCGTCCGCACGAGCCCGTCCGCCGCGAGCCGCCCCGCGACGAGGTGGGCCACGCGCACGCACGCGTCGAGGCCCGCGCCGGGGCCCGGGTCGAGGTCGACGACGAGCCGGTCGGCGTCGCGGACGCCGCCGCGCGGGCCGACGGTCCACTGCGGCGTGTGCAGCTCCAGCGCGCCCTGGTTGGCGGCCCACACCAGCCCGGCGAGGTCCTCGAGCACCGGGAGGTCGAGCACGGTGCCGTCCTCGTCGCCGCCGGGCGAGGCCGGCACGCGGTGGTGGCGCAGCCACGCGGGTGCGCCGCGCGGCACGTTCTTCTCGAAGAAGCGCTCCCCGCCGACGCCGTCGGGCCACCGGATCCGCGTGACGGGCCGGCCCGCGAGCTGGCGCAGGAGCGCCGGGGCGACGCGGACGAGGTAGTCCATCACCTCCGCCTTCGTGGTCCCGGTGACGGGGTACATCGGCTCCTCGAGGTGCGTCAGACGCACCGGGCGGCCGCCGACGTCGACCGTCCGCCGGTCCGCGCTCACGGCTCTGACCTGCGCTCAGGGGTGGCGGGCACGGGGTGCACGGGTCCATCCTGCCCGTGGACGGCGTGTGCCGGACGGCAGGCGGGACGACGGGAGGCGGACGTGCGCGCGATCTGGAAGGGTGCGGTGGCGTTCGGCCTGGTCAACGTGCCCGTGAAGCTGTACGCGGCGACCGGGGAGCACGAGGTCCGGCTGCACCAGGTCCACCGCGAGGACGGCGGGCGCATCCGCTACAAGAAGGTGTGCAGCGTCGACGGCGAGCCCGTCGAGTGGGGGGACATCGCCAAGGGCTACGAGACGGACTCCGGCGAGCTCGTCGTGCTGACGGACGAGGACTTCGAGCGCCTGCCGCTGTCGACCGAGCGCGAGATCGAGGTCCTCGAGTTCGTGCCCGCCGAGCAGGTCGACCCGCTCCTGCTCCAGAAGACGTACTACCTGGAGCCCGACAAGACGGCCGCCAAGCCGTACGCGCTGCTGCGCGGCGCGCTCGAGCAGACCGACCGCATGGCCGTGGTGAAGGTCGCGCTGCGCCAGCGCGAGAGCATGGCCGTCCTGCGCGTGCGGGACAAGGTCATCGTCCTGCAGACGCTGCTGTGGCCCGACGAGGTCCGTGCGGCCGACTTCCCGATCCTCGACGCCGAGGTGACGGTGCGCCCCCAGGAGCTGACGATGGCGAGCTCGCTCGTCGAGTCGCTCGCCGCCGACTTCGACCCGTCGCAGTACACCGACGCCTACGTCACCGCGCTCGAGGAGCTCATCGAGCAGAAGGTGTCGTCGGGGGAGACCCGGGCGCCGGCGGCGGCCGAGGACGAGCCCGAGGAGGGCGCCGGCGAGGTCGTCGACCTGCTCGCCGCGCTGCAGCGCAGCGTCGAGAAGGCCCGCAGCGCACGAGGTGAGGGGGCGGGCGAGACGTCGGGCACGGCGGCGGGCGACGCCCCGGCGGCCACGAAGGGCGCCGCGAAGGCGGCCCGCGGCAGATCGGCGGCGGACGGCGACGAGGCCCCGGCACCCAAGCGGCGCTCGCGCGCGAAGGCCGCGTCGGGCGACGGTGACGACGACGGCGCGAAGGCCCCGGCGAAGCGGACGCGCAAGAAGGCCTCGTGACCGCAGCCGAGGACCGCGACCGCGCCGTCGCGACGCTGCGGCGCATCGCGTTCCTCCTCGAGCGCGCGCAGGCGAGCAGCTACCGGCCCGCGGCGTACCGGGCGGCCGCCCGCGCCGTCGAGCAGCAGGACCCCGACCGCCTGCACGCGCTCGCGGCGGGCGGGTCGCTCACCGACCTGCCGCACGTCGGCGCGAAGACCGCCGACGCGGTGGCCCGCGCGCTCGCCGGGCGTCCCGTGCCCGCGCTGGACGCCCTCGAGGAGGAGGCGGCCGCGGCGACGGCACCCGACGACGCGGCATCTGCGCTGCTCGCGGCCCTGCGCGGCGACCTGCACGCGCACACCGACGCGAGCGACGGCGCGACACCGATGCAGGAGATGGTGCTCGCCGCCCTCGAGCTCGGCCACGACTACCTCGCGATCACGGACCACTCGCCGCGGCTCACCGTGGCGAACGGCCTGTCCGCCGCGCGGCTCCGCGCGCAGACGGCGCAGGTCGCCGCGCTGCGCCGCGCCGTCGCGCCCTTCGACGTCCTGACCGGCATCGAGTGCGACGTCCTCGACGACGGGAGCCTCGACCAGGACCCCGACCTGCTCGACGAGCTCGACGTGGTCGTCGCGTCCGTGCACTCGAAGCTGCGCATGGACCGCGCGTCGATGACGCGCCGCATGGTGGCGGCCGTGCGCAACCCGCGCACCGACGTGCTCGGCCACTGCACGGGGCGGCGCCTGACGGGCCGCGAGCGGCCGCCGAGCGAGTTCGACGCCGAGGCGGTGTTCGCCGCGTGCGCCGAGCACGGCGTCGCCGTCGAGATCAACTCCCGGCCGGACCGCCTCGACCCGCCGCACGCGCTGCTCGACGTCGCGGTGGCGGCCGGCTGCGAGTTCACGATCGACTCGGACGCCCACGCGCCGGGACAGCTCGCGTGGCTGCGCGCGGGCTGCGAGCGGGCCGTCGCGCACGGCATCGGCCCCGACCGGGTCGTCACGACGCGCACCGCCGAGGAGGTCCGGGCCCGCGGCCGGCGCGCACCCGTCCGGCCGTGACGCGGGCCGTGACGGGGCGCCGGTGCGGCGCTGACGCCCGCCGTGGGCGTGCCCCGCGACGGTGACGTGACGCGCCACGGGCGTGCCGCGTGCACCAGGAGGCCCGCGCGCCGCTAGTGTCGAGGGCCGTGCGTACGGGCGTGCCCGCACCGCACGCCCGGTCCGTCGTCCGGCCCGGGCAGCGATCCGACCCCCAAGGAGCACCTGACGTGAGCGTCAACCGCACCGAGCTCGTCCAGGCCATCGCCGAGAAGGCCGGCCTGAGCAACGCCGAGGCCGACAAGGCCCTCAAGGCCTTCCAGGAGGTGCTCGTCGAGAAGCTCGCCGCCGGCGAGGACGTGGCGATCTCCGGCTTCCTCTCGGTCGCGCGCGCCGAGCGCGCCGCGCGCACCGGCGTGAACCCGCAGACGGGCGAGAAGCTCGACATCCCCGCGGGCCACCGCGTGAAGCTCACGGCCGGCAGCGCCCTCAAGCGCGCCGTCCAGGGCTGACGCACCCCTGACGGCCCCCGACCCGCACGGGTCGGGGGCCGTCGTGCACCCGCGCGTCCCCTCAGGCCGTGGGACCCGACGCGGCCGCGCCCGAGTCGCCGTCCGCCGCCGCACGCCGGGCGATGAGGTGCGGCAGGACGAGCCAGGCGAGCGCGATGACGAGGAGCAGCGCGCCGCCCACGACGTGGCCGGCGGTGCGCGTGAGCACGACGTCGAACAGCAGCATCGTCACGCCGGCCAGCGTGAGCGCCAGCGCGACGAGCCCGGCCCGGGCGAACTGGTGCCCGGCGTCCACCAGCTGCGGCTTGAGACGGCGGCGGAACAGCAGCCGGTGCAGGCTCACGGGCGCGACGAAGAGCACGGTCGCGAGGGCCGCCATGACCACCAGCACGAGGTAGGTCGTCCGCTGGTAGTCGTCCAGCTCGTCGAACCGCGACTGGAACGGCACCGTGAGCAGGAACCCCGTGAGGATCTGCGCACCCGTCTGCGTGACGCGCAGCTCCTGGAGCAGCTCGTTCCAGTTGCGGTCCATCCGCTCGATGTAGGTCTCGTCGCGGTCGGTGTCGCGCGACACGTCGGGTGCGGCCGGGCGCTGCGGGGTGCTCGCCATGGTGCTCCCACCTCCTCGTGGTCCGGGGCTGCACGGATCATGCCGGAACCGGGAGCCGCCGCGCACGGCGGCTCCGCGTTTCCGGCCGCGCCGTCCCGGACGGGCGTCGGGGGCGTCGGCCCACCGCGTGCCGTGCGCGAGAATCGGGGTGTGACCACCCCGCACGACACCCGCCACTTCGCGTCCGACAACTACGCGGGCGCGCACCCCGAGGTCCTCGCGGCGCTCGCCGCCGCCAACACCGGCCACACCCCCGCGTACGGCGACGACCCGTGGACGGCGCACCTGCAGGACGTGGCACGCACCCACTTCGGCGACGCCGCGACCGCGTACCCCGTCTTCAACGGCACCGGCGCGAACGTGGTCGCGCTGCAGGCGATGCTGCCCCGCTGGGGAGCCGTCGTCTGCTCCGCGAACGCGCACGTGAACACCGACGAGAACGCCGCGCCGGAACGCGTCGGCGGGCTCAAGCTGCTCACCGTGCCCACGCCGGACGGCCGCCTCACGCCCGAGCTCGTCGCGCGCCAGGCCCACGGCTTCGGCGACGTGCACCGCGCCCAGCCGGGCGTCGTCTCGATCACGCAGTCGACCGAGCTCGGCACGGTCTACCGGCCGGAGGAGGTCCGGGCGCTGGCCGACCAGGCGCACGCGCTCGGCATGCGCGTGCACGTCGACGGGGCGCGGCTCTCGAACGCCGCCGCGCGCCTCGGCCTGCCGCTGCGCGCGTTCACGACCGACGCCGGGGTCGACGTCGTGTCGTGGGGCGGCACCAAGAACGGCCTGCTCTTCGGCGAGGCCGTCGTCGTGCTGGACCCGGCCGCGGTCGACGGCGTCGGCTACCTGCGCAAGTCGGGGATGCAGCTCGCGTCGAAGATGCGGTTCGTCTCGGCCCAGCTCGTCGCGCTGTACGAGGGGGACCTGTGGCTGCGCTCGGCCGCGCACGCCAACGCGATGGCCGACCGCCTGCGCGCCGGCATCGACGCGCTCGGCACGCTCGACGTCACGCTGCCCACCGAGGCGAACGCCGTCTTCGTGCGCCTGCCCGCGGACGTCGCCGCGGCGCTGCGGCGGCGCTGGCGCTTCTACGACTGGGACCCCACCGACGGCACCGTCCGGCTCATGTGCGCCTTCGACACGCAGCCGCAGGACGTCGACGACCTGCTGACGGCGCTCGCCGACGCCCTCACGGGACGCCCGGCGGCCTGACGCGCCCCGCGGCGCACGCACGACGGGGCCCTCCCGGAGATGATCCGGGAGGGCCCCGTGCGGGTCGTCAGACCGAGGGTCCGACGGGAGGACGGGTCAGCGGCAGGCCGAGCCGTTCAGCGTGAAGCCCGTGGCGGCCGGCGGCGTGCTGCTGCCGTTCGTCTGCGAGCCGTTGAAGCCGATCTCGACCGACGCGCCCGGCGCCAGCGTGCCGTTCCAGGCGGCGTTGGTGGCCGTCACCGACTGGCCGGACTGCGCCCACTGGGCGCTCCAGCCCTGCTGCACCGACTGACCGGCCGGCAGCGTGAAGCGCAGGCTCCAGCTGCTGAGGGCGGTGGAGCCCGTGTTGGTCAGGCGGACCGAGGCGGTGAAGCCCGTGCTCCAGCCGTTCGCGCTGTAGCGGACGGTGCAGGCGGCCGGGCCCGAGGTGGCCGTCGGCGTCGGCGTCGGCGTGACCGTCGGCGTGACCGTCGGCGTCGGGGTGGCCGTGGGCGTCGGCGTCACCGTGGGCGTCGGCGTGACCGTCGGGGTGACGGTCGGCGTCGGCGTCGGGGTGGGCGTGGTGCCGTTGGCGGGGATCACCGGGTAGGCGTTGCGGACGAGGGTCCGGAACTGGTTCTCGAACCACTGGCCGGCGAGCGGCGCGTCGGGCGTGGCGCCCGTCAGCAGGTTGGCCAGCTTGGGCGACACGAAGGTCGGGTCGCACATGCGGTCGAAGCTCTTGCCCTGGTCGTTCGGGATCTCCTTCGAGGCGCCGTCCGACTCGCCCGGGGGCTTGATCCAGACGTACGCGTCGAGGTGGGAGTCGGCCGGCGCGCCGGCCGGGGTGGCCCGGGGGAGCTCGCCGATGCCGGCGCCCAGCGGGTTGCACCACGCGCCGCGGTGCGTGCGCTTGTCGATGCGCGACTCGTTGACGTAGGTGTTCAGGTCCGTGCTCGTCGACGCGGCCGTCGGGCGGTTCGGCCCGCCCCACCCGTTGCGCGAGGTGTCGATGAGCATGCCCGTGCTGGACGGGAAGCCCGCCGCCACGAGCAGCCGGTGCAGGTGCGCCGTCCACGCCAGCTCACCGAAGTCCGAGTTCCACTCGTAGAACGACGAGGAACGGACCTGGCCGCTGCCGACCTGCTTGTTCGGGTCGGTGAGGAACGGCTCGGCGAGGGGCGTCGAGTTCGCCGTGTTGGTGACGAACCCGTCGATCGACGCGAAGCCCTTCTTCGTCGTCTTCGCGACCTCGGCGAAGAGCTGCGCGGCGGGACCCGCGTTGGTGTCCCACCCGAGCCAGCCCGAGTGGGCCGCGTCGATGTAGGTGTAGACGTTGTCCATCGTCTTCAGCTCGTCGAGCGCGTACTTGACGCCCTCGCGGTAGTACGGGGCCGAACGCTGGCAGGTCGCCTCGGACATGTTGGTGATGAGGTTCGGCAGCGAGTCGGGCTCGATCGTCGCCGCGATCCGGATGTCCTGGTACTTCGGGTCGGACAGCAGGTCGACGATGGGGTCGATGTACTCGGTCTTGTACCGGGCCAGCCCCGCGTCCGTGGCGGGGAGCTCGCCGTTCGACGCGAGCGCGAAGCAGTCGCGGCCGGGCAGGTTGTAGATGACGAGGTTGAAGACGAGCGGGGTGCTGCCCGTCTTCTGCTTGAGCGCCTCGTCGAGGTGGAACTTCAGGCCGTTGCCGTCCGCGTTGCCGGCGATGGCGCTGATGCGGTCCATCCACACGGCCGTCGGCTGCTTCGCCACCGTGCGCATCTGGGCCGCCAGGGTCGCGTCGCCGGCGCGCGTGGCAGCGCTCTCAACCGTCGCGGCCCAGGTCGGGTTCACGTACTGCTTGGCGCCCGCGTACGGGTTGTCGACGTGCGGCTCGGCCGCCGTGGCGGACGTGCTCGCCAGCGTCAGCGGCACCGCGACGAGCGCCGTTGCCGTCGCCACGGTCGCGGCGGCGCGCAGGCGCCGTCCGACCGTCCTCTTGCCGTGTGTGGACACGTGTGTCCTCCGGGTGTCGTTCGGAGCACCCGGCCCTCGGCGGCAAGGTGCGGGCCGCCGCGGGGGAGTCCACGACGACTGGCCTGGAATCCATCACGCGCCGCCACCGGCCGGGACCCTCGCGAACCGTTTAGGGCGCGCCGCGTTACCGAATCGTTACCTCGCTCAGGTCCGTGCGCTGCGCACGTCACCGCAGGTCAGCGCGACCGGGGGCCCGTGCTGCCCCGCACCGCGAGCCCGCCGACCGCGATCCGCGGTCCTGTCGCGGCCCGGCCGTCGAGCACCTGCAGCACCGCGTGACCCACCGACGTGCCGAGCTCCGACTGCACCGTCGGCAGCGCGGTGATGGAGGGGGTCGCCAGCCGGCACAGGGGCGAGTCCGTCAGCGAGACCACGGAGACGTCCCACGGCACCGCCAGCCCCGTGCGGCGCGTGACGTCGAGGGCGGCGACGGCCATGTGGTCGGTGTCGAACACGAGCGCGGTGGGTGGCCGCCCGCCGGTGAGCAGACGCCGGCACGCCGCCGCCGCGCCCTCGGGCGTCCCCGCCGTCGCCTCGTGCACCAGCACGCCGCCGTTCGTGGTCACCGCCTGGTCGAGCCCCGCCACGCGGGCGCGGGTGCGGTGCAGCGCGTCCGGACCGGTGACGACCGCGACCTGCCGGTGCCCGAGCTCGATGAGGTAGCGCCCCACGCGCGCGGTGGCCTCCGCGTCCTCGACCGCGACCGTCGCCATCTCGCCCGTCGGCTCGCCGCTCGCCACGACGACCGACGGGATCCGCAGCCGGCGCAGCGCGTCCAGGCGGGGGTCCTCGGTGCGCACGTCGGTCACGACCATGACGTCGAACCGCCGCTCGGCCCACCACTCGCCGTACAGCGACACGGCGGCGGCGAGGTCGTCGACGACCTGGAGCACCAGCGCCAGGCCGCGCGTGCGCAGGACGTCCTGCAGCGCGACGACGAGCTCGAGGACGTCGGCGCCGTAGCCGACCGGGCCGGTCAGCGTCCGGTCGAGCACGAGCCCGACGGCGCGCGGACCGCTGCGCATCGACCGGGCCGCGGCGCTCGGCCGCCAGCCGAACTCGTCGGCGACGCGCAGCACGCGCTCGCGCGTCGCGGCGCTGACGCCGGGGCGTCCGTTGAGCGCGTACGACACCACCGCGATCGACACGCCCGCGGCGCGAGCCACGTCCGTGATCGTCGGGCGGCGCGCCGCGGGACCGGGGACGACGGGCTGTGCCCCGGTCGCCGGAGATACGGCGTCTTTGCCGCTGTCATGTGCAGGAGTGACCACGATCGCCTAGTGTTGCGCCCGAAGTGGGTGGTTCGCATCAACTCGGCTCCGACGGTGTAGGCGAGGTAGCTCATGGTCACTGCTCGGCGCGGGGTGCCGGCCACGGTCCGGCGCACGATCGGCGTGCTGTCCCCGGTGGTCGGCGGGTTCTACTTCGGTGCCCTCATCGCCGGCGTGGCGCGTGCGGCGCGGGGCGCCGGGCACCGTGTCGTGGCCGTGCAGACCTACCCGGCCGGCCTCGACCGCGAGCGCTACCCCGACGAGTCGGTGCTCGACACCCCCGTCGCCCTCGGCGCGGTCGACGGCCTGGTCGTCGTCGGCAAGTCGCTGAGCCAGGAGCGCCTCGCCGCGGTGCGCGAGTGGGGCGTCCCGGTCGTGCTCGTCAGCGAGGACCCCGTCCACCCCGACGACCCGGTCGTCGTGCCGGACAACGCCCGGGGTGTGCGCGAGGCCGTCGAGCACCTGCTGTGGCACGGGCACACCGCGATCGGCTTCCTCGGGAACCTGGCGCAGCGGGACATGCGCGAGCGCTTCGCCGCCTACCGCGCGACGCTCGCCGAGCACGGCATCGAGTCCGACGAGTCCTGGTGGTACGAGGCCTCGGACAACCAGGAGCAGGGCGGCGTCGACGCCGCAGCGCGCCTGCTCGCGGCGGGCACGCCGACGACGGCCGTGATCGCCGCGACCGACCGCAACGCCGTCGGCTTCCAGCGGGCGCTGCGCTCGCACGGCCTCGTGCTGCCCCGCGACCAGGCGGTCGTCGCCTTCGACCACGCCGACTCGGGCGCGCGCGTGAGCCCCCGTCTGTCCACGGTGGACGCCCACTTCGGCCGGGTGGGGGAGCAGGCCGTGCACCTGCTGCTCGCGCGCATGCGGGGCGAGGAGGTGGCGCCGGGGGAGCACCGCGTCGCGTCGAGCCTCGTCGTCCGCGAGTCGTGCGGGTGCACCGAGGTGACGTCACCGGCCGTCGCCGGCGACGACGGCCTCGCGGGCGCGGACCTGGTGCGCCGGCTCGCCGACGCCGCCTTCGCCGGGCCCGCGGGCGC
>NZ_JBFTEP010000086.1:0-15719 GCF_047229365.1 Cellulomonas pasadenensis
GCCGTCGGCCGCGTCCGTCGCGGGTCCGCCCACGCGCGCCGTCGAGGGCGGGCGCAGCAGGTGCACGACCGTGACGACCAGCAGGGCGACGACCGCGACGTTGCGCGCGGCGAGCAGCAGCGTCGTCCCGGTGACGCCCCGCAGCACGTCGTCGTACCACCACGGGTACACGACCTGCGTCGCCGCCGCGACGCCGGCCAGCGCCGCCGCGGTGCGCCGCCACCAGGGCAGGCCGAGCGCCAGGCCGACGGCGACGGGCGGCGCCAGCCACGTGATGAACTGCGGGCTGCCGACCTTGTTCGCGACGATGAGCACGAGCGCCATGAGGAACGCGCCCCGCACGACGAAGTCCCCGCGCACGGCGTCGTCGGTCCAGAACGTCGCGCCGTCGCGGCGCCGGCACCACCACAGGACGACCGTCGCGAGCAGCACGCCGACGACGAGGCCCGCGCCCAGCACGTCGGCCATGGTCTGCGTGCCCGGGCCGGCGATCTCGTACGTCACGAGCTCGCCGTTGAGGTACCGCTGGACCGACGGCGACCACAGCCCCGCGACGAGCCACGGCGTCGCGCCGACGGACTCGATCTGCAGGCCGCGCGACCCCTGCTCCAGCACGAACGACGCCACGTTGCGCGCGCCGCCCAGCGCCACGACCGTGCCGACGACGAGGACGCACACGGCCGCCGCCGGCGCGACGACGTCCCGCCAGGGCCGCCGCGACGCGAGCGCGAGCGGCACGATCGCCGCGCCGGGCGAGACCTTCACCCACGCCCCGGCCGTGACCAGCGCGGCGGAGACGCGCGGCGCCGAGAGGGCCGCGAGCAGCGCGAGCACCGAGACCGGTGCCACCACGGAGTCGAGCCGGCCGATCGCGACGGGTCCCAGCAGCACCAGGAAGGCGAGCCACCACCCGGCGGCGACGTGGCCGCCGGGGCGTCGCAGGAGCGCGGCGACGGCGACCGCGTCGAGCAGCGTGACCAGCCCGCACCACGCGAGCGCGTACGCGTCGGGCGACGCCGACCCGGCGACGGCCGCCGGCGCGAGCAGCGGCACGAGCGCCGCCGGCGGGTACACCCACGCCTCGTCCAGCACGGGCCACCAGCCCGCCGTCAGGCCCGCGTCCACCCAGCGCCGGTACAGGTCGACGTCGCCGAAGGAGTCCTGCCGCAGCTCCACGGTGCCGAGGCGGGTGAGCCACGCGTGGACGAGCACGAACCCGACCCAGACGGCCGCGGTGGCGGCACGCGGGCGCGCGCGGGCGGTGGTGCCGGGCAGGGTGACCTCCGGGGCCGGACGGGGGCACGTCGGCGCCAGGCTACGCGACCGGCGTGGCGCCCCGGGGGTCGTCCGGGCGACGGATCCGGGGACCGGTCGAGGGACGGGTCGAGCGGACACGTCGACGGGGGCCGCCGGTGGTCCGGCGGCCCCCGTCGGGCGGGTGCGGGGGCGTCGCGCCCCGTCAGCGCGTCGTCAGCGGCGCTCGTCGTCCGCGTCGTCGTTCCCGCGGCCGATCGGCTCGGCCACGCCGCCGGCCGCCGCGGCGGCGACGCCGCCGGTGCCCGTGCCCGAGATCCCGCCGGGCGACGGCGGGAAGGGCGGCACGAGCCCGCGGCGCTGCGTCGGGTCGCTGTCGTCCTCGACGTCGTCGGGGGCGGGAGGGGCCTGCGGGGCGGTGCCGCGCACGGGGTCGGGCGCCGCGCCCGTGGCGCGGTCGTCGTGCGCGGGACGCTGCTCGTCGGGGGTCGTCGGGACGGTCATCCTCGGCCTCCTTCGTCTCGGGGAAGAGGTCCACCACCGTCGCACGGGCCCCGCGCGACCGCCTCCCGGGCGTGCGCCGGGGCGGCGTGACACCGGCGTGACACGGAGTGGCTAGCCTCGCCCCCGGTGCGCACGCGTGGTGCGGCGCGCCGACGCAGAAGGAGCGTGGTCGCGTGGCGGGCTGGGGCTGGAGCGTGCACGGGGACGGCAGGTCCGTCGCACCGGGCGAGGTGGTGGCGCCGGGCGAGCGCCTGGCGTGGGGCCGCACGATCGGCATCGGGATGCAGCACGTCGTCGCGATGTTCGGCGCGACGTTCCTCGTCCCGCTCATCACGGGCTTCTCGCCGCAGACGACGCTGTTCTTCTCGGCGCTGGGGACGGCGCTGTTCCTGCTGGTGACGCGCAACCGGCTGCCCAGCTACCTGGGCTCGAGCTTCGCGTTCATCGCGCCCATCGGTGCGGCGACGGCGTCCGGCGGCCAGTCGGTGGCGGTGGGCGGCATCCTCGTCACGGGCCTCGCGCTCGCGGTCGTCGGGGTCGTCGCGCACGTCGCGGGCACGCGGTGGATCGACGCGCTCATGCCCCCGGTCGTCACGGGCACGATCGTCGCGCTCATCGGCTTCAACCTGGCGCCCGCGGCGTGGGGCTCGTGCACCGGCGACGACTGCTCCGGGTTCCGCGCGGCGCCCGTCACCGCGACGGTCACCCTGCTGGCGATCGTGCTGGTGACCGTGCTGTTCCGCGGCATCCTCGGCCGCCTGTCGATCCTCGTCGGGGTGCTCGTGGGGTACGCCGTGGCGCTGCTGCGCGGCGAGGTGGACCTCGACGCCGTCGCCGACGCCGCGTGGGTGGGGCTGCCGCCGTTCGTCACGCCGACCTTCGACCCGGCCGTGCTCGGGTTGTTCCTCCCCGTGGTGCTCGTGCTCGTCGCCGAGAACGTCGGCCACGTGAAGTCCGTCGCGGCCATGACCGACACGGACCTGGACCCGTACGTCGGCCGCGCGCTCGTCGCCGACGGCCTCGCGACGACCCTCGCCGGTGTCGGCGGCGGCTCGGGCACGACGACGTACGCGGAGAACATCGGCGTCATGGCCGCCTCGCGCGTGTACTCGACGGCCGCGTACTGGGTGGCCGCCGCGACCGCGCTGCTGCTGTCGCTGTCGCCGAAGTTCGGCGCGCTCGTCGCCACGATCCCCGACGGCGTCCTCGGCGGCGCCGCGACGGTGCTCTACGGGATGATCGGCCTGCTGGGCGCGCGCATCTGGGTGCAGAACCGGGTCGACTTCTCGTCGCCGGTCAACCTCATGCCGGCCGCCGTCGCGCTCATCATCGGCATCGCGAACTACTCGTGGGCCGCGGGCGAGCTGCGGTTCGAGGGCATCGCGCTGGGCACGGCCGCCGCGATCGGGCTCTACCACCTCATGCGGGCCGTGGCCCGGTGGCGCGGCACGCACGACGAGCCGGCGACCCCCGCCTCCGTGCCCGGCGGCGAGGAGCTGCGGCACTGACCGGCGGACCGGCCGTGGTGCCTCAGCCCTCGGGTGCGGGCTCCACGGCCGGGTCCTCGGCGGCGGGCTCCTCCGCGGCCGGCGCCTGCTGCGCGGCCTGCTCGAGCTCGGCGAACGGGATGCACCCCTCGGGACCCGTCAGCGGGACGGCGGGGTCGAGGACCAGCTGCTCGACCGGCAGCAGCTGCTCGAAGTCGGAGCCGAGCACCAGGTCGACGCTGGCGTCCTCGCGCGGGTCGAGCGCCAGCTGGGCGTCGGGCAGGTGCGCGCGGAGCGTGTACGCGGCGGCGATGCCGTTGCGGCCGGAGGTGATGCGGCCCACCCCGCCCGTCGAGGCGCCGTTGTCCGTCGCCGCGACCGCGAAGCCCCGCTCCTGCAGGGCGGTCGCCGTCGACGCGGCCAGACCGGCCCGGCCGGCGCCGTTGAGGACGTTGACGGGGACCTGGTCGGCCGGCACGGGCAGCGCGCCCTCGGGCGGGCAGTACGCCTCCGCGGTGGGCGACGGCGTCGCGAGCCGCGTGAAGTCCCGGTCGAGGAACGGCACCGAGATGCTCTCGGTGTAGAGCGCGGCCGAGCCGACGCCCGCCACCGCGAGCCCGGCCAGCAGGACGCCGAAGACGACCGCCTGCCGCTCGTGCATGTGCCGGCGCCGCAGCTGCCGGGCCCTGTCCTGGTCGCTCACGACGCCCCCTGCCTCAGCTCAGCACCAGCACGCGCGCGTGCAGGAGCGCACGCTGCTGCAGGGCGGCACGGACGGCGCGGTGCAGGCCGTCCTCGAGGTACATCACGCCCTTGTGCTGGACGACGTGCGCGAACAGGTCGCCGTAGAAGGTGGAGTCCTCGGCCAGCAGCGCCGCCAGGTCCAGCGTGCGCTTGGTGGTGACCAGCTCGTCCAGCCGCACCTGGCGGGGCGGGACGTCCGCCCACTGCGCGGGGGTGACGCGCCCGTGGTCCGGGTACGGGCGCCCGTCGCCCACGGCCTTGAAGATCACGTGCCGAGTGTAGGGGCAGGGCCTGCGGCGCCCGGTCCGGTCCGACACGTGGCCGCGTCACGTCACCCGGGCGGCGCGCACGCGGGTCGTGCCGGGGTGTTGACCTGGCGGGCCCGGGCGGCGTTGAATCGATCAAAACGGGCGGATAGCGCTTTCTCGTCGCGACGCCGCGGTCACCGACGACCGCACCCGCGTCCCGTCCGGCTCCGGAAGGGGAACCGATGACCCTGCGCACCCGACGACGTGTGCACCTCCTGACCGCCCTGCCCGCCGCCGCGTGCGTCGGCGCCCTCGCGCTGGCCGGGGCCGTCGCGCCGGCGTCCGCAGCCGCTCCCGCCGCAGCGGGACCCGGCACCGCCGCCGCGGCGGCCCGCGGCCACGGCCCCGACGCCGTCCGGCTCGAGCGCCTCGACCGCGGCCTCGTCGCCGTCGCGACGTCCGAGGGGGTGTTCCTGTCCTGGCGCCTGCTCGCCCCCGAGGTGACGGGGGCGACGCCCACCACGCAGACCGGGCCGCAGTTCGCCGTCTACCGCGACGGCACGCGCATCGACACGGTCGAGGGGGCCACCAACCTCCTCGACGCGGACGGCACCGCGGCGTCGGTGTACCGGGTCGCGGCCGTCGTCGACGGCGTCGAGGTCGACGTCAGCGCCGACGCGACGCCGTGGGCCGGGCACCACGACATCCCGCTGGACAAGCCCGCGGACGGGGTCACCCCGGCCGGCGAGGCGTACACGTACGCCGCGAACGACATGAGCGTGGGCGACCTCGACGGCGACGGCGCGTACGAGTTCGTCGTCAAGTGGGACCCGTCCAACTCCAAGGACGTGTCGCAGGTCGGGTACACCGGCAACGTGTACGTGGACGCCTACGAGCTCGACGGCACGCAGCTGTGGCGCATGGACCTCGGCGTCAACATCCGCGCCGGCGCGCACTACACGCAGTTCCCCGTCGCGGACTTCGACGGCGACGGCCGCGCCGAGATGATGCTGAAGACGGCGCCCGGCACCACGATCACGACGTACGCGCCCGACGGGACGCCGTCCGCGCCGCGGCCGATCACGCTGCCGGCCGACGACGTCGCCGCCGGCGTCACGCACGCCGACGACTACCGCATGAGCGCCGCGGACTACTACGAGCACGTCGTCGGGATGTTCCGCGGCTGGTCGACGCGCGAGGAGGTCGTCTCCGGGCAGTGGCCGGCGACGCTCGAGGAGGCGTTCGGCATCGCGCCGCAGTACACCTACCCCCTCTCCGACGCGGACGCCCGCGCGCTGACCGACTACTTCATGGACGTCTACGCGCCCGGCCGGTCGGCCCGCAACGTGCTGCGGAACTTCGCGGGCTTCGTCCTCGAGGGCCCGGAGTACCTCACGGTGGTCGGCGGCGACGGCCGCGAGCTCCAGACGGTCGACTACAAGCCCGGCCGCACGGACGACGGGCTGCTGTGGGGCGACTACGCGATGTCCCGCATCGAGCCCGGCAACCGCGTCGACCGCTTCCTCGCCGGCGTCGCCTACCTCGACGGCACGCAGCCGTCGGCGGTGTTCGCGCGCGGCTACTACACGCGCTCGACGCTGGTCGCGTACGACTGGGACGGCCGGGCGCTGAAGGAGCGCTGGTACGTCGACTCCGGCTGGACGCCCATGACGAACCCGTTCGACGACGGGCCGCACGGGCGCGACGGCACCGACCCGGAGTTCGGCACGATCACCACGCAGGGCTTCCACTCGATGTCCGCGGCCGACGTGGACGGCGACGGCAGGCACGAGGTCGTCTACGGCTCCGCGACGATCGACGACGACGGCTCCCTGCTCTACTCGTCGTTCGCCGAGATGCCCGAGGGCAGCGCGACGCCCGGCGAGCAGGCGCGGCTCGGCCACGGCGACGCCATGCACGTCACCGACGTCGACCCGGCCCGCCCCGGGCTGGAGATCTTCACCGTGCACGAGGGCGGCGCGTACGCGCCGTACGGCATGGCGATGCGCGACGCGGCGACCGGCGAGACGCTCTTCGGCGTCTACTCCGGCCGGGACACCGGGCGCGGGATGATCGGCGACGTCCGTCCCGACGTGCCGGGCCTGGAGGCGTGGGCGAGCCTGCCCGGCGGCTCGGACGCGTCCGGCCTCTACTCCGCGGACGGTGACGTGCTCCAGCCGACCATCTACGGCACCAACCAGTCGATCCGCTGGGCGGCGGACGGCACGACGCAGCTCGTCAACGGCTCCGGTGACCAGACGCCGACCATCGACGACGCCGCCCGCGGCACGCTGCTCACCGCCGCGGGCACGCGGACGAACAACGGCACGAAGGGCAACCCGTCGCTCGTGGCCGACGTGCTCGGCGACTGGCGCGAGGAGCTGTTCGTGCGGACCGCCGACTCGTCCGCCATCCGCGTGTTCCTCTCCACCGAGGTGACGGACCGCGGGCTCGTCACGCTCATGCACGACCCGCAGTACCGGGCCGAGGTGGCGCGGCAGCAGACGACGTACAACCAGCCGTCGTACCCCGGCTTCTACCTGGCCTCCGACACCGACATGACGACGTTGCCGGTCGCGCAGGCGTGGCTGCCGGGCAGCGTCGACGCGCTGCGGGACACGTTCCGGCGGCTCGTCGCGTCGGGCGACCTGCGCGGGGTGGCGGTGCTCGAGGGCGTCGCCGCGATCGAGATCGCCGACCGGGCGGCCGACCGCGGGCAGACGCGCGTGGTCGTCGCCGCGCTCGACACGTGGGCGAAGCGGCTCGAGCGCATGCGCGACACGCGCCTGTCGTCCGCCAGCCCGGCGGCCCGCACGACGCTGGTCACGCTGGTCGAGCGGATCACGGTGCCGCTGCGCTGACGGCGGCACCCACCGCAGCACGACGAGCGCGGCGTCGCGGCCGGACCACCGGTCGCGGCGCCGCGCTCGTGCTCGGCGCCGCTCGCCGCCGCGCCGGTGGCGACGGGGACGGCCGTCAGCCGCGGAGCGCGAGCCCGAGCACCGTGACCAGCACCGCCGTCGTCACCCACGCGCCCCACACGTCCGCGTGCTCGAGGAGCCGTAGCTGCCACGGCGTCCGCCGGGGGGCCGCGGCACGGTCCGAGGTGTCCGCGCCGCCGGGCGGCAGGACCGGGTCGTCGTCGAGCCGCGGACCGCGGGTCAGCCGCAGGACCGTGCACGTGGTCAGCAGCACCAGGCCGAGCCCCGTCAGCGGCGCGGCCGGCAGTGCGAGCGCCGCGTCCGGGGCCAGCAGGTGCACGGCCACGAGCACGGCCGGGAGCGCCAGCGACGCGAGGGCGACGCGCCAGGGGCCCGTGTCGAGGAGGAGGCGGAGCACGGGCGTCGGGCGGCGGACGACGCCGACGAAGGCCACCCCCAGCAGCAGGAGGAGCACGACCGCGGACAGGTGCACGTCCGCCGGCTGGCCGCGCAGCAGGGCGACCGCACCCGTCGTGGTCGCCATGATGCCGACCGTCTCCGCGGCGGCGGGCCCGACGGTGCGCAGGGGCAGCGGCTCGTCGTCGCGGCGTCCCGTGGCCCGCGCGAGCGACGCGGCGTACGTCCGGGCGTCGCCGAACGCCTCCTGCGCGTCCTCGCCGGAGTCGACGCAGTGCGCCTCGACCTCGGCGAGCGCGCCGCCGATGGCGTCGCCCGGCACGTCGTACAGCCGCAGCTCCAGCACCAGCTCCTCCCGCCACGTCGCGTCGACGTGCGGGGCGATGTCCTGCAGCTCTGGGGTCATCGGAGGGCCTCCCGGCCGGTGGCGGGCACGGGCGCGGCGTCGTCGCCCCGCCCCGTGACGAACGTGCGGGTGAGGTCGGCGAAGCGGGCCCACTCGGCGGCGTCCCGGCGCAGGCGGTCGCGGCCGGCGGTGGTGAGCTCGTAGTACTTGCGGCCGGGCCCGCCGTCGCCGGGGCGCCACTCCTCGCGGACGAGGTCGGCGGTGTGCAGCCGGCCGAGCAGCGGGTAGAGCGTGCCGCCCTTCACCTCGCCGAGCCCGGCGGCGTCGAGGCGCTGCGCGACGTCGTACCCGTACGTGGGGCCGTCGGCGAGGACTCGCAGCACGCAGAGCGTGAGGACGCCGCGCAGCCACTCGCCGGGCCAGTCGGCCGGCGGGGGCTGCGCGGTGTCGGTCACGGGCTAGACAGTACGCCTGACTAGATAGCCGTACAAGATAGTGCCGCGGTGCGTCACCCGACCTTGCCGGCCGCCGTCTCCAGCGCCCGGTCGTGGATGCCCGTGATCTGCTCCGCCCCCGCGAGGCCCTCCCACAGGTGGGCGCCCGCCTCGAGGCCGACCGCGAGGCCGAGGTGGTACTCCGCCCACGGGTCGGGCTGCGGCCCGCGCGGGTCGACCGGCGGCCACGGCGCCGGCGGCCAGACGAACGGCGGGCGCCGCGGCGGCGTCCCGCACCAGTCGTCGATGTCGAACCGGGCGCCGATGTCGAGCCGGTCGGCGGTCGACGCCGTCCGCAGCAGCTCCGCCGCGGCGAGGAGCCCGGCCTGCATGCCCGGCGGCAGGGGCTGGGGGTTGAGCGCGACCGCGTCGGCGCGGCGCGTGCGGACCCCGACGCGCACCAGCGGACCGTCGGGGTTGCCGAGCAGGTCGAAGATCTCGGGCGCGTGCCGCCCGATGAGGTTGATGGCGGACGTGCTGAGTCCCATGGTGCCCTCCCGTGCCTGCGCGGAGCCGGACGGCTCCTGCCGGGAGGGGCGCTCACGAGCCCGCGGTGATACGGGCCCACGGGTGAGCGTGCGGGTGGAGACGCCACGAGGGCGCCCCGGCCGAAGCCGGGACGCCCTCGTGATGAGCTGTGGTGGTGCTCAGACCGGCGAGACGTTGGACGCCTGCGGACCCTTGGGGCCCTGCTGGACGTCGAACTGCACGCGCTGGTTCTCCTCGAGCGAGCGGTAGCCGCTCGTCGTGATGGCGGAGTAGTGCACGAACACGTCGGCGCCGCCGTCCTCGGGGGCGATGAAGCCGAAGCCCTTCTCGGCGTTGAACCACTTCACGATGCCAGTAGGCATTGTTTCTCCTCATGCGGGTTGCTGCGACCCCGACGACCGGGACCGGGTGAATCACGGTGGCCGTCGTCCGCTCCGGAGAACGTGATGCCCGGGTTCGCACCCGGACCGACAAGCTGAGCACTGCGACTACGGCCACAACACTAACGGTCCCGCGCCGCGAATGCGAGGCCTCCGGTCGGACGGGTGTCCCGGGCGCCTGTCCGGGGCGAGCGGGAGGCGTGCCAGGCTGGGGAGCGTGGACGAGCGCGACGCCCCGACCGGCGGCCCTCCCGGGGCCCTGACCGACGTCCCGGGCGTGCGGGTCGGGCACGCCACCCGCACCGGCGACGGCTGGCTCACCGGCGTCACCGTCGTCCTGCCGCCGCCCGGCACCGTCGGCGGCGTCGACGTGCGGGGCGGGGGACCGGGCACGCACGAGACCGACGCGCTGGACCCGCGCACGCTCGTGCCGACGGTGGACGCCGTGGTGCTCACCGGGGGCAGCGCGTTCGGCCTGGTGAGCGCGCACGGCGCGCAGCAGTGGCTGGCCGAGCGGGGGCGCGGCTACCCGGTGTCGGCCGTGCCGGGGGAGGTCGTGCCGATCGTCCCGGCCGCCGCCGTCTTCGACCTCGGCCGCGGCGGCGTCTTCGGGCACCACCCGACCGTCGCCACGGGGTACGAGGCCGCCGCCGCGGCGGACGCGTCCGGCGACGGCGCACCGGTCGCGCGCGGCTCCGTCGGCGCCGGCACGGGAGCCGCGCTCGCGGGCGCCGCGTACAAGGGCGGCGTCGGGACGGCGTCCGTGCGCATGGACGACGTCGGCGTGGTCGTCGGCGCGCTCGTGGTGGTGAACGCGGCCGGGGCGCCGGTCGGGCTGGGCGGGCCGGCGTCGCCCCCGGGCGGTCCGCTCGGGCCGGACGGTGCCCCCCGTGTCGTCGCGGCGGGTGGCGCGACGGGCGACGGCGCCCCGCTCAACACCACGCTCGTCGTCGTCGCGACCGACGCCGCGCTGGACCCCGCCGAGACGTCGCGCACCGCGACCGCCGCGCACGACGGGCTCGCCCGCGCGCTCGACCCGGTGCACACGCTCGCCGACGGCGACACCGTGTTCGCGCTGGCCACGGGAGCGGTCGAGATGCCCGCCGACCGGCCGGGCCGGGTCGCCGCGCTGGTCGCCGTGCAGGCCGCGGCCGCGACCGCGGTGCGTGCCGCGGTCGAGGACGCGGTGCGGTCGGCGACCAGCGTGCGGACCGCCGCCGTCCACCTGCCGCCGTGGTGCTGACCGGCCGTCCCGGCGCCGGGGCCCGCGTCAGCGCGTGCGGTCGAGCACGCCCCGCAGGTAGGACGCCTGCCCGGCGTGCTGCAGGTCGTCGGCGAGCACGCTGATGAGCCGGACGCCGAGCGTGACGGGCGGGTCCCAGTCCTCGTCGACCACCACGTCGAGGTCGTCGTCGGTGAGTCGCTCGAGGTACGCCAGGGTCTGCGCCGTCGTCGCCTCGAGGTAGCCGAGCAGCAGCTCCGCCGGCGCGCGGACCTGCCCGACCTCGTGGGGCGACTGGCCGTAGCCCGTCGCGGCGTCGTCGAACGGCAGGCCGAAGCGCTCCGACCAGCCCTGCGCCGTCCACACCTCCGCGACGCCCGCGAGCGGCGCGACCTGCGCGTCCTGCACGCGCGCGGTGTGCCACGCGAGCCAGGCGAGCGTGGTGGCGTCGGGGTCCGGGCGGCGCGTGAGGAGCGCGTCGTCGGCGCCGTCGAGCGCCGCGCGCAGGTCCTCCCCGATGCGTCCGAACCCGTTCGCCAGGACCTCTGCCGACCGCATGGCGCCTCCTCGTGGGGTCGTGCCGCCCGGGCGGTGCGCCGGGCGCGTCCGGGACGACGCTACGAAGCGGTCGGGGTGCGCGCGACCGGGCGGGTGCGGCGGTGTGTCGATGTTTGGTAACTTGTAGAACAAGCGCTTCGATCCCGCTGCCGACGACCGCCGCCGACCCCGGTCGGGCGCCGTCCTCGTCGGTCTTCTCGACCGTCCGGCTCCACCACCCCGGGAGGCCCGCCATGACCGTCCCCGCACCGGTCCCGCCCACGTCGGGGGGCGCCGCCGCGCCCTCCGCCCCGCCGCCGTCCGGCCCCGGCACGTCCGCCTGGCCCGCGCGCGTGCCGTGGCGCGCGGTCGTCACGTTCGTCGTCGTCGCGTGCGGCCTCGCGTGGCTCGCGGCCGCACCGCTGTGGGCGGGGGACGGCCTCGCGTCGCCGCTGTTCGCCGTGCTGGCCGCGGTGACGATGTGGACGCCGGCCGTCGCGGTCCTCGTCGTCACGCTGCTGCTCCGCGTGCCCGCGCGGGACCGGCTGCGGGCCCTCGGCGCGTGGCCGCTGCGCCCGGTGCGCCGCACCGTCGGCCTCACCGCCGTCGGGCTCGTCGTGCCGCTGGTCGTCGTCGCCGTGACGACGCTCGTGGCGGGTGCGCTCGGCCTCGTCGACCTGGACCTCGTCGGCTTCTCCGGCTTCGCCGCGCAGGTGGAGGCCACGCTGCCCGCGGGCGCGTCCGTGCCGCCCGTCGCGGTGCTGGTCGCCGCGCAGCTGCTCGCGATCCCGCTGGCCGCCCTCGTCAACAGCCTGCTCGCGCTCGGTGAGGAGATCGGCTGGCGCGGGTGGCTGCTGCCGGCGCTCCTGCCGCTGGGCACGTGGCCGGCGCTGCTCGTCAGCGGTGCGGTCTGGGGCCTCTGGCACGCGCCGCTGATCCTGCTGGGCTACAACTTCGGCCGCACCGACGCCACGGGCGTGCTGCTCATGGTCGGCGGGTGCGTCGCGTGGGGCGTGCTGCTGGGGTGGCTGCGGCTGAGCAGCGGGTCGCTCTGGCCGGCGGTCGTCGCGCACGGGTCGCTCAACGCCGTGGGCGGGCTCGTGGCGCTGCTCGTCGCGGCCGGCGAGACGCCGGACATGGCGGTGATCGGGCCGCTGGGCCTGGTCGGGTGGGGCGTCCTCGCCGTCGTGGCGGTCGTCCTCGGGGCGACCGGGCAGCTGCGGCGCCGCGGCGCGCTCGGCACCCCGGCCGCGGCCGCGGCGCCCGTCGCGTGAGGAGGTGACGGGTCCGGACCGGCACGCGCGAGGACCGTGACGCGCGCCCAGCACGCGGTGGGCGCGCGTCCGTCCGGGTCGCCTCGCCCGGATCAGGCGACGAGCTGCTCGCTGTGCTCCCACAGGACCCGCGCGAGCTCCGGGTCGTCGGCGCGGCGGCCCACCCGGGCGATCCGGCCCGAGGCCCAGTACTGCCCGGACGGCCAGTCGACACCGGGCCGGCCGGCGGCGAGGCGGACGAGGTCGCGCGCGCCGTCCTCGGGGGTGCGCAGCACGCGCTTGCCCAGCGACGAGCGGTAGAACCAGCCGAAGAGGTCCCGCGACGTGCCCGCGAAGCTCGTCGCGACGCCGCCCGGGTGCACCGCCGCGGACGCCAGCCCCTCGCGGTGGTACCGGCGGTGCAGCTCGCGCGTGAACAGGATGTTCGCGAGCTTGGCGTCGCCGTACGCGCGGAACGGCACGTACCGCAGCGTGTCCGCGGGGCCGCCCAGCACGCCCGCCCGGTCGACGGTCAGGCTGGACCGGTGGTGCGCGGCGCTGGACGTCGTCACGACCGCACCCCCGGCGGCCAGCAGCCGGTCGAGCAGCAGCCGCGTCAGCAGGAAGGGCGCGAGGTGGTCCACCTGGAACGTCGTCTCGAGGCCGTCCGCCGTGACCACGTGCTCGGGGAACAGCCCGCCCGCGTTGTTGACCAGCACGTCGATGCGCGGGTGCGCCGCGTTCAGCCGGTCGGCGAGGTCGCGCACCTGGTCGAGGTGCGTGAAGTCCGCGAGGTAGGCCGGCGCGCCGATCGCGTCCGCCACCTGGTGGGTGCGGTCGGGGTCGCGGCCGACGACGACCACGTCGTGCCGGCCCTCGGCCGCGAGCGCGCGCACCGCCGCGGCGCCGATGCCGTCGCTGGCACCGGTGACGACGATCGTGCGCCGGACCGGGTGCTGCGCGTCGTCCGTCATGCTCACTCCTCGCCGCTGCGTCGCCCGCACGCCGGGCGCGCGTGCGGGGCCGCGCCGGGACGCGACCTCCGCGACGCTACGGAGCCGACGGCGGGCCCGCGACCCGGGCGGGGCGCACGAGCGCCGTCGCGTCCGGCGGCGCGAACCCGAACCGCTCGTACAGGCCGTGCGCGTCGGCGGTGAACAGCACCCAGCGCAGGTCGGCGCCGGGGCCGTCGTCGATCATCGTCCGCACGAGTCGCGTGCCGAGACCGTGGCCGCGGTGGGCGTCGAGCACGAACACGTCGGCCAGGTACGCGAACCGCACGCCGTCGGACACGGCCCGCGCGAAGCCCACCTGCGCGCCGTCGGGCGCGTACGCGCCGACCACCCGCCAGGCGGTGCGGACCTGCTCCTCGACCTCGGCGCGGCTCCGGTCGCGGCCCCAGTACGCCTCGCGCGACAGGAAGTCCCAGACGACGTCCAGGTCGACGCGCGCCGGGTCGTCGTCGACCTCGTACCCGTCGCCCGCGGGGACCGGGCCGGCCGACACGTCAGCGGACGGACGCGACGAGCCGCAGCCGCTCGCCGAGCGCCACGTCGTCGACGCGCGGGGCGACGCCCCGGCCGGCGGGCAGGAACGACGTCACCAGCGGGCCGAGCCGGTCGAGGTCGACGTCGACGAGCGTGGCACCGCCCTCCGACCGCGCGGTCGCGACGCCGGCCGGCAGCTTCGCGAGCTGGCCGCGGACGGCCTCGGTCACGAACGAGGACAGGTCCATGCGCAGCGTCGGGTGCTGCGCGACGACCGCCACCTGCCACGTGCGGCCCGTGACGCCGCGGTCCTCGACACGCACGTCGACCGGGCCGGCGAGCCGCGTCGCCATCTTCACGGCGCCCGGCACGCCGGGCAGCTCGTGCACCGCGACGGTCGCCTGGACGGTGCTGCCGGTGGCGCGCACGTCCCGCACGGCGGTGGGCACGACCTGGGCGGCGCGGGCGAGGACGAGGGCCTCGTCGAGGGCGAGGGTGAGCTCCATGCGGGCCAGGCTACGGCGGGCCGGTGACACGTACCGGTCGAACGCGGTCGAGCCGGGCGCCGGCTCAGACGTCGACGAGGCGCAGCGCGACCCGCACGGTGTCCCCGGCGTCGACGCCCGCGGCGGTGCGCACCGCGCGCTTGACGGGCAGCACGAAGGTCCGGCGTCCCTTGTCGGGGAACAGCGACGTCCGCCACGTCGTGGGGCCGAGGGTCACCTCGACGCGCACGGACCCGAAGCCGCCCTGCCGGCCGCTCGTCAGCTCGTCCACCTGGTCCGCGACCGCGAACGGCACCTCGGCGAACACCCAGGACCCGTTCGGGACCTGGAACAGCGGGGCGTCGAACTGGAACTCGCTCACCCGCGGACGCTAGCGCGCGGGACCGACGGCGCGGGGCCCGGCGGGGCGGGCGTCACCCTCCGTGGCCCAGCGGCCGGCCCAGCAGCCCCGCCAGGCGCGCGACCTCCTCCTCGACGGCGGCGAGCGGAGCCGCCGGGACGTCGCCGACCCAGCGCGTGGTCACCGTGTCGCCGCGCAGCGCCCACGTGCCGGCCACGCGGCCGTCGACGACGACGAGGTCGGCCCCCCGGCTGACGTCGCCCCGCACCGCCGGCGGCACCACGGCGATGTCCGCGGTGCCCGGGCCGAGCACCCACTGGTCGTGCCGCGGCAGCAGCCGCACCGCCGCGGACGGCGGCGTCGCGAGCAGGTCGTCCACGTCCTCGTCCAGCACCAGCCGCGGCTCGTCGTCGACCTCGAGCCAGCGCACGTGCCCGCCGAGGCCGTCGAGCCAGCGGGTCAGGTCCGCGCGCCGGACCCCGAGCCCCTCGCCGAGCCAGTACCGGAGGTTCGCCTCGGACGCCGGGCCGTACGCGCGCAGGTACGTCTCGACCGCCTGCGGGCCGGCCTCCTCCACGTCGGGAAGGCCGGGCCAGCGGGGGTTCGCGCCGAGGAGCTGGAGGGTCAGCCGGCCGTCGCGCGACGGCCCGAGGCACACGTCGCCCTGCCACGCGAGCGGCTTGAGCAGCGTCGCCTGCGGGTCGGTGAGCGCCGGGCCCAGGTGTGCGAACCGCGGGTCGTCGGCCAGCGCGGACGCGAGCTCCGGGCGGGTCAGCGGCCCGTCGGCGAGCGCGTCGCGGACGGCCGCACGCAGCACCGGCCAGTCCGCGGGCTCGAGGCCGTAGTGGCTGCGCCAGCCGGGACGCTCCCACATGCGGCTCGACGCCCGCAGCGCGAGGTGCACGGCCGCCTGGTCCGGCGTCATGAGGTGCACCGCGCCGCGGAACGCGAACGTCCGCACCAGGCTCCCGTCGGCCAGCGCCCGCGCCACGTCGCCCCGCTGCGAGCGGCGCAGGCGCGTCCGCACGCCCAGCTCGGCGTGCGCGGGGTCGGCCTGCGCGGCGACGGCGCCGAGCGCGCCGACCACGCC
>NZ_JBFTEP010000087.1:0-15698 GCF_047229365.1 Cellulomonas pasadenensis
GCGTCACGCTGCCCCGCGGCGTCACGCACGCGCCCGACGCCGTCGTGCCCGGCACCGACGGCTGCACGGCCGACGCGGGCGGCCGCGAGGTGCTGTGCCCGCTCGGGCGGCTGCCCGCCGGTACCACCCGGCCCGTGCAGCTCAACGTCCGCGTCGCGGGCGCGCTCGACCGCTCCGCCGAGATCCGCGTGACCGGCGCGGGCGCCGCGGAGGCGCGCGCGTCCGTGCGGGTCGTCGCCTCGTCCGCGAACCTCACGCCCGTGTGGTCCGGCATCGGCGACCTCGACGTCACCGAGGTCGGCGCGCCGCTGCTCGTCTGCCGCTACGGCGCGCAGGTCCCGTGCCCGTCGGTGCACCGCCCGCACGACAACAACGGCCTCGACATGCAGCCGCTCGACGACGCGCCGCCGCCCGGCCCGCGCGCCGACGTCCCCGTGTCGTCGCAGACCACCCTCGCCCTGCCCGCCGGCCGGCCCGTCGTGTGGGCGGGTCTGTACTGGTCCGGCGTGCGCGCGCCCGGGGACGGGTGGAGCGCCGAGCTGGGCACCGCGCGCCTGCGCGCCCCCGACGGCACGTGGACCGACGTGCGCGCCCCCGCCGACGCGATCACGCGCGTCGACGACTCCGGCCGCTCCTACTACCAGTCGGCCGTCGACGTCACCGACGTCGTCGCGCGCGGCGGCGCCGGGGCGTGGGCGCTCGCCGACGTCGCCGTCGCCGACGGCCGCAGCGACCCCGAGCCCACGTACTACGCGGGCTGGTCGCTCGTCGTCGTGCACGGCACGCAGGCCGCCGACGGCGCGTCCGTGACCGTGCACGCGGGCGGCGCCTGGATCGGCCGGGCCACCGCGGCGCCGGCGTTCGCGTTCGTCGCCGAGGCCGGCACGCGCGCGCGCATCGGCGTCGTCGCGTGGGAGGGGGACCGCGGGTCCGGCGACGACCGGCTCTCGCTGTCGGGCGTCGGCGCGCTGACGCCGCTGCGGTGGGACGGCACCGGGGTCGTCGGCGGCGGCTCGCGCGCGAACGCCTTCGACTCCACCGCCACCGGCTGGCGGTACGCGAACGCGCTCGGCGTCGACGCGAAGGGGTTCGAGGAGGTCGTGCTCGCGTCCGACGTCGGGACGCTCACGCCCACGACGTCGGCCGACCAGTACCTCATCGGCGTGGTCACCGTGCGGACGGTCGCACCCGACGGGGTCAGCGCGCCCTGAGCCGGCGCGGGTCGGGCGCGGGTCGGGCGCGGCACCGGTCGAGCGCGGCACCGGTCGAGCGCGGCACCGGTCGAGCGGGGTGCGCTGCCGGGCCGACCGGGGTCCCCCGATCCCATGACGCCGACCCGGCAGCGCGCGTCCTCAGCCGGCGTCCCCCGAGCCGGCGAGGACGTCGGGGTGCGGCACGGGCGCGGGGGCGCCGGGCTCGTCCGCCTCGGGCGGGGCGAGCAGCCGCAGGTGCGAGATCCGGTCACCGATGCGGCGCACGTCGCCGCTGGTGCCCGGCACGAGGGAGAGGGCGGCCGACGTCTCGGCCGTCGGGAGCAGGTCGTGGGCGAGCTCGCGCAGCATCTCGGCGGCCTCGGCAAGGTCGGCGGCGCTCGGCGCGGGGGCGTCGTCGCCCGTCGGCAGGCTCACGTACAGCACGAGCGCCGCGCGCGGCGGGGCGGCGGGCGGGTCGGCGGCGAGCGGGGCGACGGCCGCCGGTCGGCGGACGCGCGCGGTCGCGGGTGGCGTCATGGGTGTCTCCGGTGAGCGGGACCGGCGTCGACGCGGTGGGCGGAGCCGGCGGGGCGGGTGGTGGGCGGCGTCAGATGCGACAGCGGCGCGGATACCACCCGGACGCGACGACGGACGCACGCATGCCGGCGGCATGCACGGGTCGGCGCGTGACGGGGCTCATGGGACGATCGTGGCACGGTGGGACGAACCGGGTCCACGCGTTACGCGGGTGATCTCAGGGCCTGGGACGCGGCACCGGGCCCGGGATCTCAGGATCCGGTACGGACGGCGTCCGCGAGGGCGCGCGGCGGACGGCCGGGGCGGGGCCGGGACGCCCGCGGCGGTCGTCAGACGATGCCGTACAGACGGTCGCCCGCGTCGCCGAGCCCCGGGACGATGTACGCGTGCTCGTCGAGGCGCTCGTCGACGGCGGCGACGACGACCTGCACGTCCGCCCGGTCGCCGACGAAGTCCTCGACGACCTTCAGCCCCTCGGGCGCGGCGATGAGGCACACGGCCGTGACGTCGCGGGCGCCGCGCTGCAGCAGGTAGTCGATCGACGCGACGAGCGTGCCGCCCGTCGCGAGCATCGGGTCGAGCAGGAAGCACTGCCGGCCCGTGAGGTCGTCCGGGAGGCGGTTCGCGTACGTGATCGCCTCGAGCGTCTCCTCGTCGCGCTGCAGCCCGAGGAACCCGACCTCGGCCGTCGGCAGCAGCCGCGTCATGCCCTCGAGCATGCCGAGGCCGGCACGCAGGATCGGCACGACGATCGGGTTCGGGTCGGCGATCTTCACGCCCGTGGTCGTCGCGACCGGGGTGCGGATCTCGACCTCGGCCGTCCGGACGTCGCGCGTCGCCTCGTAGGCCAGCAGCGTGACGAGCTCGTCGACGAGCTGCCGGAACGTCGGGCTCGGCGTCTGCGCGTCACGCAGCACCGCGAGCTTGTGGGCGACGAGCGGGTGGTCGGCGACGTGCAGGCGCATGGGTGCCAGGGTAGTGCGAGGATGCGGGCGCACGGGTTGCGGGAGCACGGAGGCGGGGCGGTGGACGACGCGAGCACGGGCGCCGACGTCGTCGTGACGCCCCGGTCGCCGTGGGCCACCCCCGCGGACGACGCCGCGATGGCGGCCGCGCTCGACGAGGCCCGGGCGGCGCTCGCGACCGACGACGTGCCCGTCGGCGCGGTGGTGCTCGGCCCGGACGGGGCGGTGGTCGGGCGCGGCCGCAACGGGCGGGAGGCCGACGGTGACCCGACGGCGCACGCCGAGGTCGTCGCCCTGCGCGCGGCCGCCGCGACGCTCGGGCGCTGGCGGCTCGACGACTGCACGCTCGTCGTCACCCTCGAGCCGTGCCTCATGTGCGCGGGGGCGACCCTGCTGGCGCGCGTGCCGCGGCTCGTCCTGGGCGCGTGGGACCCGAAGGCGGGCGCGTGCGGCTCGCAGTGGGACGTCGTGCGCGACCGCCGCACGAACCACCGCGTCGAGGTCGTCGCCGGCGTCCGCGCGGACGAGTGCGCCGCCCTCCTGCGCACGTTCTTCACGCACCACCGCTGACGCCGCCCGCGCCTGCCGGACCCGCACCCCGCCCGGCTCGCACGCCGCGGCCCGCACAACACGAGCGCGGTACATGCGTCACGAGTGCGGGTGTCGCACCACCCGCGCTCGTGACGCATCGACCGCAGTGGTGGCCGGGCGCCGTCGCCGGCGTGCGGGGGTCGGGTCTGCGCCGAGTGCGGTGGCTGCCGCCGAGTGCGGGTGGTGCAGCTGCCGCGGTCGGTGGGACCTACCGCGGTCGGCGATGGGGGCGGCGTGAGGGCGGGGGTCAGGCGTCGCGCGGGAGCGCCGGGAGGAGGGAGACCAGGGCCGCGAGGAGCTCGGACGTGCCCGTGTGGAGGGTGAGGGTCGCCCAGCGGTCGCCGCGGGTCTCGCCGCGGTTGACGACGACGACCGGCTTGCCGGCCTGCGCGGCGTGGCGCACGAACCGCAGCCCCGACTGCACGCTCAGCGACGACCCCGCGACGAGCAGCGCGTCCGCGGCGTCGACCATCGCGTACGCCCGCTCGACGCGCTCGCGCGGCACGTTCTCGCCGAAGTAGACGATGTCCGGCTTGAGGATGCCGCCGCACGGTCGCGACCGGTCGTCGGGGTCCGGCGCCCAGCACGCCTGCACGCGGAAGTCGGCGGTCCGCTCGATCACCGCGTCGGCGTCGGGCGCGATCTCGACGTCGCCGACCTCGCCGCCGACGCGCTCGACGAACCCGGGGTTGAGGGCCTCGAGCCGCTCCGCCAGCACCGCGCGCGGGTACACCGTGCGGCAGCGCAGGCACACGACCCGGTCGTACCGGCCGTGCAGGTCGATGACGTTGCGCGACCCCGCCGCCTCGTGCAGCAGGTCGACGTTCTGCGTGACGACGCCGAGCACGACGCCGCGCTCCTCGAGCGCGGCCAGCGCCCGGTGGCCCGCGTTCGGGTGCGTCTCGTGCACGTGCCGCCAGCCGACGTGGTTGCGCGCCCAGTAGTGGCGGCGGAACGCCTCGTCGCCGACGAACTGCTGGAACGTCATCGGCGTGCGCGGCGGCGAGTCCGGGCCGCGGTAGTCGGGGATGCCGGAGTCGGTCGAGACGCCCGCGCCGGTGAGCGCGGTGAGGCGGCGGCCGGCGAGCAGGGCCACGACGTCGTCGAGGGTGCCGCGCACGGCGGCGGGACGGGCCGGGGACGTGCTCACCGCTCCACGGTACGTCCCGCCCGCGGGCCGGCACGGCGGCCGGCGGCGCACGTGCCGCAGGTCACGGACGGCCGGATTGGGACCCACGGGCGTCCACCGGGTAGGGTTACCCGCCGAGGTAGCGTGTCCGAGCGGCCTAAGGAGCACGCCTCGAAAGCGTGTGTGGGTGAAAGTCCACCGTGGGTTCAAATCCCACCGCTACCGCTCGATCGACAGCCCGGACCCGACAGGGTCCGGGCTGTCGGCGTTCGTGGCTCGGGCGGTGCGGTGCACGGCTGCCGTGGAGGGCTGCGGACGGCGTCCGGGCCGCCGGCGGACGTCCGCGCGGGGCCCTCACTAGGGTGGCCGCCGTGCCCGCCGCCGACCCGCCCCGTCGTCCGTCGGCGGCCGTCGCGGCCGCCCGGGTGCTCGTCGGCGTCCTCGCGCTCGCCGTGCTCGGGTCCTCGTACGCCGGGCAGCGGGCCGCCGGGCGCGGGGCGCTCGTCGACTTCCTCGGCTACTTCACGAACCTGACCAGCCTGCTCGCGGCGGTGCTGCTCGTCGCCGTCGGCGGGCCCACGCTGGCCGGCCGCGCGGTGCCGGTCGCGCTGACGACGGCCCGGGGCGTCGCGACGGCGTGCCTGCTGGTCGTCGCCGTGGTCTACAACGCCGTCCTGCCCGGCGACGGCGGTGCCGCGCCGTGGGTGAGCGCGGTGCTGCACGGCGTGCTGCCGGTGCTCGTGCTGCTGGACTGGCTGCTCGTCGCCGACCGACCGCCCCTGCCGTGGCGGCGGCTGTGGCTCGTGCTGCCGTACCCGGTGCTGTGGCTGGCGGTCGTCCTCCTGCGCGGCGCCACCGACGGGTGGGTGCCGTACGGGTTCCTGCTGCCGGAGCACGGGACGCGCTCGCTCGCGCTGCACGTCGCCGGGCTGCTCGTCGTGCTGCTGGCCGCGGGTGCGCTGGTGTGGGGGATCAGCCGGACGCGGGGCGTGCGTCGGCTCGGCGCGCCGTCCGCGCCGACCGGCCGGGGGTCTGCGCCCGGCGGCCACGGGTCGCCGTCCGCCGATCACGGGTCGGCACCCACCGGCCGCGAGCCGGCGTCCACCGGTCACCGGCCCGTCGGCTGACGCCCCCGCCGCCTCAGCCGTCGCCCCGCCGCCTCAGCCGTCGCCCGCCAGCAGGTCCCGCACCGCCCCCAGGTCCACCACGCCGCTGCCCGCCGCGCGCTCGGCGCGGGCCGGCGCGAGGGCCGCGGACGCGCGCGCGACGACGTCGGGTGCGTCCGCGTCGCGTGCGGCCGTGAGCAGCAGCGCCCACGTCGCCTCGAGCAGGAGGTCGTGCCGTGGCGCCGGCGCGACGGCGAGCGCACGGCGGGCCTCGTCGCGGTGCCCCGCCCGCACCAGCAGCAGCGGCCGGAGCCACGGCTCGTAGGGCCCCGGGTCGGGAGCGTCACCGTCGGTTCCCGCGAGCGCCGCGCCCACGTCCCCGCCCGCGCGCAGCGCCCGCGTCACCCGGCTGAGCGCGACGAGCCCGCGCGAGAACCCGGGCATCTCGTCCGGCGCCGGCGGCTCGGGGGCACCGGCGAAGGCGTGCCGGAACCACGCGGTGAACGTCGACGCCAGCGGCCGCTCGGCGGCGGCCGCCACCGCATCCACCGCGTCCGCCTCGGCGGCCGCGTCGTCGAGCCGGCCCAGCGCGCACAGCGCCTGCATCCGCACGATCCGCCCGCAGATCTCGAACGTCGTCGACTCGGCCCGGCGCGCGGCGGCCACGAGCTGCGCGCCGATGCGCTCGCGGTCGTCCGCCAGCCCTGCGCGCGCGAACCGCTGCATGGCCCGGCCGCTGAGCGCGAGGCACAGCAGCCGGTCGTCCCCGAGCTCGCGCGCCAGCCGCTCCGCCTCGGCCGACTCCGCCGCGCGCGCGGCCGTGCCGCGGTCCTCGAGCGCGATCGTCGCGAGCAGCCGGGCGCGGGCGTGCGGGCTGCCGGCGACGCGGGGGAGCGTGCGGCTCGCCGCGGCGACGACGGCCGCCGCGAGCTCCTCGTCGTCCGAGCGCGTCCACACGCCCGGGGCCTCCAGCCCGCCGATGACACGCGCCGTGAGCCGCGGGTCGTCCAGCTGCTCCGCCGCGGCGACGGCCGCGAGCCGCTGGGTCCGCACGGTCGCGAGGTCGCCGGAGACGGCGAGGCTGGTGAGGACGGCGCCCGACGCCTCCAGCCGCGCGCGCGCACCCCGCCGGTCGAGCGCGGACAGACCGGCGTCGTGCCAGGGCTGCACGCGGCGGTCGAGGATCTCCCGCTCGAGCGCGTCGAGGGCGGGGCCGGGGTCGAGCCCGAGGTCGTCGGCGAACGTGCGGCGGCCCCGCCGCAGCACGTCGAGGGCGTCGGCGGGGCGGTGCGCGCGGTGCAGCGCGGTGGCGAGCAGCCGCCAGCCGTCCTCGCGCCACGGGTGCGCGGCGACGTGCGGGTCCAGCAGCGCGGCGGCGTCGGCCGCGCGGCCCGTCGCGGTCAGCGCGTCCCCGAGGCGCTCGACGAGGTCGGCCCGCAGGGCGGCGAGCCGTGCCCGCGCCGGCTGGGCCCACGGGCGGTCGGCGAGCTCCTCGTACGCGTCGCCGCGCCACTCCGCCAGGGCGTGCGTGAGCAGCGGGACGGCCGTCGCGGGGGACGCGCCGCGGGCGTCGGCGGCCGCGTCGACCACCCGCCACGCGTCGACCGCCGCGCGCGGCAGGCGCAGCGCGTACCCGGTGCCGACGGTGACGACCACGCGCGGCGGGGTGCGCGGGGGCCGGTCGGGCTCGAGCGCCCGGCGCAGCTCCCCGACGAACGTGCGCACCGCCCCGACGGCACCGGCGGGTGCGGCGCCGTCCCACAGGTCGTCGACGAGCGCGTCGGTCGTGAGCGTCCGCCCGCCCGCGTCGACGAGGAGCGCCAGCAGCTCGCGCAGCCGGGGCTTCGGCAGGGCGAGAGGTGCGCCGTCCGCCGCGGCGGACACGCTCCCCAGCACCCGGATCTGCACGTCCGCCACCCCGGCAGGCTAGCCCGCTGATCGGCCGCTGATCGGGCCCGGGCAGCGTGGGCGGCACGCCACCCGACCCACGGAGGACCGATGTCCCTGACCATCCCCGGCTTCGCCCAGCACCGCGTCGAGACCGCGCCCGGTGTCACCCTGCACGCCGCCGTCGCGGGCAGCGGGCCCGCCGTCGTCCTGCTGCACGGCTTCCCGCAGACGCACGTCATGTGGCGCCACGTCGCCGCCGACCTCGCGCGCGACCACACCGTCATCTGCCCGGACCTGCGGGGCTACGGCGCCAGCGACAAGCCCGCCGAGGCCGACGAGCACACGTACGCCAAGCGCACGATGGCCGCCGACGTCGTCGCGCTGGCCGCCGCGCTCGGGCACGACCGGTTCGCGCTCGCGGGGCACGACCGCGGCGCGCTCGTCGCGGTCCGCGCGGGCCTCGACCACCCCGACGCCGTCACGCACATGCTGGTCCTCGACGTGCTGCCGACCCTCGACATGTGGGACGTGCTGCACGGCGTCGACGCGAAGGTGGCCTGGCACCTGTACCTGATGGCGCAGCCGGCCGGCGTGCCCGAGCCGATGATCGCCGCCGTCGCGGACACGTTCTTCGCGGCGTTCCTCGACGGGTGGGTGGCCGACCCGGCCGCCATCCCGGCCGAGTACCGCGCCGAGTACCTGCGGGCCAGCCGGGAGGCCGTGCCGTCGATCGTCGCGGACTACCGCGCGTCGGCCGGGATCGACGTCGCGCACGACCGCGCGGACCGCGCCGCCGGGCGGACGCTGACCATGCCCGTCACCGTGGTGCAGCAGGACTGGGGTGCCACGCTCGGGTACGACGCGGCGGCGCTGTGGGGCGCGTGGTCCGACGACCTGCACCACCGCACCACGTCGGCGGGCCACTTCCTGGCGGAGGAGGCCCCGGCCGAGGTGATCGCTGACCTGCGGGCGCTGCTGACGCGCTGAGGCTCACGCCCGACCCGGTCCCGCCGGCCCGGCGTCAGGCCGGCGGAGCCGTCGAGTCGCGCACCGTCAGCGTCGTGACGAGCTGGACCTGCCGCGACGCCGGCTGCACGCCGTCGGCCATCGCGAGGACCGTCTCGACGGCCATGCGGCCCATGCCGGTCAGGGGCTGGTGCACGGACGTCAGCGCGGGGGAGGTCCACATCGCCTGCGGGGTGTCGTCGAAGCCGACGACGCTCAGGCGTCCCGGCACGGGGACGCCGTGCTCGCGCGCGGCGGCCAGCACGCCCACGGCGATCTCGTCGTCGCCGCACACGACGGCGGTCGGCGGCGACGGCAGGCGCAGCAGCTCGCGCGCGTGCCGCAGGCCGGTGTCGACGGAGAACCAGCCGTCGCGCACGAGGTCCCGGTCGAGGCCGACGCCCGCGGAGTCGAGCGCCGCGCTGTAGCCGTGGAACCTCTCCTGCGACGCGGCGGACGCCGACGGGCCGCCGATCCACGCGATGCGCCGGTGGCCGAGCTCGAGCAGGTGCTCGGCGGCGGTGCGTCCGCCGGCCCAGTTGGTCGAGCCGATGCTGACGACCTCGGGCGTGTCGACGTCGACGGGGTCGACCATGACGAAGGGCAGCCCGGCGGCCTCCGCGGCGGCGAGCATCGTCGCCGGCTCGCCGACGGTGAGGCCGATGACGCCGACGACGCCCGACGCGAGCTGCTGCTCCACCCACGCGCGGGCGAGCGTGCGGGTGCGGCGCGCCTCGCGGTCGGGCGCGGCCCGCAGCAGGAGGTCGGCCCGGCTCGCGGTGGCCGCGGCGAGCACGCCGCGCAGGACGCCGGAGACGTACGGGGACTCCTCGCCGTCGAGCACGGCGGCGAGCGCGCGCGTGCGCGGCGGGGTCCACGGCTGCGTGCTCGGGCGGTAGCCGAGCTCGGCGACGGCGTCGAGGACGCGGCGCCGTGTGTCCTCGGCGATGTCGCTGCGCCCGTTGAGGGCCTTCGACACCGTGCCCTTCGTGACGCCCGCGCGTGCGGCGACGTCCGTGAGCGTGACGCGCCCCGAGGGCGGCCTGCCAGCCATGTGCGCTCCTTCACCGAAACCGTTTCGACCATAGTCGACGCGGCAACGGATGGCAACGACCCCGAAGCGTTTCGTCGTTCGTCTGATTGACCGGCTCATCGGGTGCAGGTAGCGTCGCAGCGCAGCGCAGGGTTGCGAAACAGTTGCGAGGTCTCGACGGCGCAAGGTCTGAGCGGGACGCACCATCCACGAGGAGCGACGGGACAGATGACCCACCCCACGCCGGCCCCCGCCCCGTACCGGATCGACGGCGCGACGCCCGAGGAGCGGCCGCTGCGCCACATCTGGAACGCCTGCCTCGGCGCCGGCCGCGCCAACGAGGCGCTGCGCGCCGACTGGCAGGCGCACTTCCGCGAGGCCGTCGACGTGCTCGGGGCCCGCGCCGTGCGGTTCCACGGCATCTTCCACGACGACATGTTCGTGTACCGCGCCACGTACGGCGGCGGCTTCGGGCCGGACACCGTGCTGGCGGAGCCGGTGCACACGTTCGCCTACGTCGACAAGGTCGTGGACTTCGTCCTCGAGGCAGGCGCCCGCCCGTTCGTCGAGCTGGGGTTCATGCCGCGCGCGCTGGCGACGCAGACCGAGACGCTGTTCTGGTGGAAGGCGCACTGCAGCCCGCCCACCGACATGGGCGCGTGGGCCGAGCTGGTGCGCGCGACCGTGCAGCACTGGGTCGACCGGTACGGCCTCGACGAGGTGCGCGAGTGGCGCTTCGAGGTGTGGAACGAGCCGAACCTCGTGCCCCACTTCTGGACCGGCACGCGCACGCAGTACTTCGAGCTGTACGAGGCGTCGGTGCGGGCCGTGAAGTCGGTCGACGAGCGGCTCCTGGTCGGCGGGCCGTCCACCAGCGTCTTCGTCGCGGACGACCGGTACGCGGGCGAGGTCGAGGACCCGAGCCGCACGCTCGGCACGGCGACCGCCACGGACGTCGACGCGCTCGACTGGCGGCCGGTCTGGATCGAGGAGTTCATCGCCTGGTGCGCCGAGCGCGACCTGCCGGTGGACTTCCTCACCACGCACCTGTACCCGACGGACTTCGCGTTCGGCGCGAACGGCGAGGCCGTGCACATCCGCCGGCACGTCGACGCCACGCACGACGACCTGACGGCGATGCAGGAGATCATCGCGAGCAGCCCGTACCCGGACGCCGAGCTGCACATCACCGAGTGGTCGACGTCCCCGTCCAGCCGCGACCGCATGCACGACACGCTCTTCGCCGCGACGTACGTGACGCGCGCGTTCCTGCGCTGCGCCGACCTGACCGACTCGCTCGCGTACTGGACGTTCACGGACGTCTTCGAGGAGGGCGGCGCCGGCCTCGGCCCGTTCCACGGCGGGTTCGGCCTCGTCAACGAGCAGGGCCTGCACAAGCCGACGTTCCACGCGTTCGCGATGCTCGCGCGCCTCGGCGACCGGGTGCTGCTCGACACGTCGCACGGGGTGGTCACGCGGGACAGTGCGACCGACGCGGTGTCGGCCGTCTTCTTCCACTACCCCGACGACATGGGCCGGCGACCCGTGGGCTCCGCGGACTCCTACGCCGAGACGCGCGCGCTCGCGCAGGTCGGGTCGCCGCGGCGCGTCCGGCACGTCGTCGACGGGCTGACGCCCGGCGCGCGGTTCGAGGTCGAGCGCGTCGACTGGGAGCACGGCAACGTCGCCGAGGCGTGGCACGCCATGGGCGAGCCGCTCAACCTCTCGCGCGAGCAGACGGCGCGGCTGCGCGCGGTCGCGGACGACCTGTGGCGCTCGGGGCTCGTCGTGGACGACGACGGCGTGCTGACGATCGACCTGGAGCTGCCCCCGTGGGCCGTGGTGTCGGTGGCGCCGGCGCGCTGACGTCGTCCCGGGATGCGGGTGACCGCCCGCATCCGGGTCCGGCGGGCCGCGGCAGGTCCTCGGCGGGCCGGACCGGCGGTCAGCGGACCGGTACCTCCTGGACGCGCTCCGCGCGACGGCCCACGCGCACCGCGGCCGTCCAGAGCAGCACGGCGACAACGATCGTCACGGCGACGGCGCGCAGCGCCGCCTCCACGGACACGTCGGTGAGAGCACCGATGGCGAGGTTGGCAACGATCGCCACGAGGGAGCCGCAGAAGCTGCTGACGGACAGGGTGGTCGCCTGCGCGCCGCCCGGTGCCGCCGCCACCTTCAGCGCGCCGCTCATGGGCAGGCAGAGGCTCAGCGCGACGGCGATCACGTACGAGCCGACCACCACCGTCACCGCGCCGGAGAAGGACGCGACGACGTACCCGGCCGCGCCGCAGGCGAGCGACACGGCGTACGCCCGCTCGAGGCCCAGCCACCCCTCCAGCCTGCGGGTCAGCTGGCTCATGACCACGGCGACCAGGGTGCCCCCCGCGATGATCCACCCGATGTGGGCGAGCGTGACGCCCTCCGACAGCAGCCGTGGCTGCAGGATCGGGTTGATCGCGCTCAGGAGCGCGAACTGCGGCAGCGCGGAGAAGAAGATCAGCACCGGGCTGCGGCGGATGGCCGCCAGCGCGGTCCGGACGGATCCGCCGGCACCGGAGGCGTCCGCCGGGACCGCACGCGTGCCGTCCGGGAGGAACCACGACAGGACGAAGCCCAGACCGGCGAAGACCGCGGTGACCCGCACGGGCACCGCGAGCCCCATGGTCGCGAGCTGCCCGCCCACCCCGGCGGAGACCAGCCCGCCCACCAGCATCGCCTGGTTCAGGCGGGCGAAGGAGTGGGCCGGCCCGTGCCTCTGCTCGCCCTGCGCCGCGCGGAGCTCCATCACGTAGATCTCGCGGGCGCCCGACAGCGCGGCCAGACTGACACCGAACAGCACCGAGGCGACGGCGAAGCCGGCGTACGAGTCGGCGATCGCGAAGACGGTCTGGGACGCGAACTGCGCCCCGAAGGCGGCGATCACCAGGCGGCGCGGTCCGAACCGGTCGGACAGGTGCCCCGACGGCACCTCCGCCACGAGCATCGCGCCGAGCATGACGCTCTCCAGGGAGAAGATCGCGCCGAGCGCGACGCCGTGCGACTGCAGGTAGATCGTCGAGATCGCCTGCGTGAAGTTGAGGGCCGCCAGGACCGTGCAGGCCAGGAGCAGCACCGGCACGCCGCCGGGCGACCGGGGCGGTGGCGCGGGCATCGTCGCTCCCTGCGTCGTGCGGCGTGGTCGGCGGCGTGCCGTGTGCGCCGCGCGCCGGAGGCTACGGCGCCGGCGTCCCGTGCGGCGCGGTGATTTCCGATCCGCAGGCCGCGGCCCGGCCTGCGGATCGAGGCGTGAGCGCGCCGGCGTCGCCGGTCCCGGTGCCGGCCGAGGCGGTGGACGCCGCGCGCTGACGCCCCGGTGCGCCGGAGTGGTCTGCCGGGGCGGCGCCCGGGAGGCGCTGCCGGGTGCCGCCGACGTCCGCGGCCGCCTGCGTCAGGCCGTCAGCCGCTCCACCTCCGCCCACAGCGCCGCGCCGACGGCCGGGTCGTCGACGGTCGCGTGCCGCTCGGCGACCACCCGGGTGTCGGTGCGCGGGCCGCCGGGCGCGAGGACCCGGTCCGCCGGGGCGTCGTCCGCGACCGCCGCCATCAGCAGCGGGAGGACGGCCTGCTCCACGGTGCGCGCCATGAGCGCCGCGAGCACGCGGCTCGTGACGCGCATGAGCGGCGTCGAGCCGCCGGACTGCAGCGGCGTGCGCGCGACGTTCGGGTGCACCACGACGCTGCGCACCGTGGAGCCGTCGGTCGCGAGCCGGCGCCCGCGCTCACGGGCGAGCACCATCTGCGCGAGCTTGGTGGCGCTGTACTGCGCCGGGGGTGACCAGCGACGGGCGGCGCCGAGGTCGGTGAGGTCGACGCGCCGGCGCAGCAGCCGGTACATCGCGGACCCCACCGTGACGACCCGACCGGCGGGCGCCGCCTCGAGCGCGTCGCGCAGCCCGTGCGTGAGCACGTGCGGGCCGAGCACGTGCGTGGCCAGCATGACCTCGTGCCCGCCGACGGTGCTGCGCTTGGGCGCGCCGCCGGTGCCGGCGTTGTGCACGAGCGCGTCGAGCGGGCGGTCGCCGACGCGGGCCGCCAGCGCGCGGACGGACGCCAGGTCCGCGACGTCGACGCGCTCGACCGTGACGTCGCCGCGGGCGCCCGCGCCGAGCAGGCGGTCGCGCACGGCCTCGCCCCGACGCTCGTCGCGGACGGCGAGGACGACGTCGGCGCCCGCGGCCGCGAGGTCCGCGGCGAGCGCGGCGCCGAGCCCGCTCGAGGCGCCGGTGACGAGGGCGCGGCGGCCGGTGAGGTCGGGGACGTCGGCGCGGGTCCAGGTGAGGGTGCGGCGGTCGACGCCACGGCGGCGAGCCGTGCCGCGGTCGGGTGACGTGCCGCGGCGGGGAGCGGTGGGGGCGGTGGGCACGGCGTCCGTGGGCATGGCGTCCTCCTGGTGCGGGGTCGGGCGTCGAACCGGATGGGCTATCCACTGCAGCATACGCAAAGATCGGATCATCTATCCGATCGGATGGGCGCTCCGACACGGCGGTAGGCTGATCACGTGACCGACCTGCGCGCCGATGCCGCCCGGAACCGCGCTCGCGTCCTCGACGTCGCGCGCCGGCGCGTCGACGACGGCGACCTCGCCCTGCCGATGAACGCCCTCGCGGCGGAGGCCGGTGTGGGCGTCGGCACCGCGTACCGGCACTTCCGCGACCGCACCGGCCTGCTGGCCGCGCTCGCCCGCCCGCGGGTCGACGTGCTGCTCGACGACGCCCGCGCCGCCGCGGCGACCGACGACGCCGTCGCCGGGCTCGGCGCACTGCTGCACGCCGTGCTGCGCGCGCAGCGGGACGACCCGGCGGTCGCCGAGCTGCTGCGCACCGGCGCCGGCGACGACGGGCACGTCGCGGAGGCCCTGCGCGCCCTGACCGACGTCGCCGAGCGCGTCCTCGACCGCGCGAAGACGCAGGGCGTCCGCGCCGACCTGCACGCCGACGACCTGCGCCGGCTGCTGTGCGGCGTCGACCACGCCGCGCGCCTCGGCCCCGACCCGGCCGCCGACGCCGCCCGGTACGTCGACATGCTGCTGCCGGGCCTGCGCGGCGCGTGAGGGTGTCGGCGTGCCGTCCTACCGCGTGACCGCGACCGTGGGCCTGCTGCGCCCGGGCACGCAGCCGCAGGACGTGCTGCCCGAGGCCGTCGCCGCGGCACGTGCGCTGACGATCGTCGAGGCGCACGACGTCGGCGTCGTCCGCGGGGCCGCGCGCGTCACCGTCCGCTTCGAGGCCACCGGTGACGGCGAGGCCCGCCGCGTCGGGTGGGCCGTGCTCAGCCGGCTCGACGAGCTGGCCGAGACGACCGACGGCCGCCTGACCCGCCGCTACGGCAACCGCTGGTTGCCGCCGCGCCGCCCGAACGCCGGCTGACGCCACGCGCCGGGACGCCCACGCGGTCGAGACGGCCGTCGTGCAGCGGTCGGGCGGCCGGGCGCTGCACGACGGCCGGTTCGGCCACCGTCGTGGCGGGGTCGCGGACGCGGCCGGGTGGCGGTGCCGTCCGGCGGGACGTCCGGCAGGCTGGGGCCGTGGTCAGCCTGGACGAGGTGGTCGACGACCTGTACGGCGGGTCGCTCGCCGACTTCGTCGCGCGCCGGGACGCCGCCGTCCGCGCGGCACGCGCCGCCAAGGACCGGGACCTCGCGCGCGAGATCGCCGCGCTGCGCAAGCCGACGCTCGCCGCGTGGGCGGTGAACCTGCTGGTGCGCGACGACCCCGACCTCGCCGGGCAGGTCCGCGCCGTCGGGGAGGGGCTCCAGGAGGCCGAGCGGTCGCTCGACGGGCCCGCGCTGCGCGAGCTGACGACGCAGCGCCGGCGGCTCGTCGCCGGGCTGGTCCAGCGCGCCCGGCGGCTCGCCGCGGCCGCCGGGCAGAAGGTGTCGGAGGCGGCCGCGCAGGAGGTCGACCGCACGCTGACGGCGGCGCTGCTCGACCCGCGCGTCGCCGCGGCCGTCACCAGCGGCACCCTCACGCAGGGGCAGGAGTACGTGGGCTTCGGCGGCGCCGACGGCGACGACCACGAGGGGACCGACGCCGTCGTCACGCCGTTCCCGGTGGGCGGGCGCGACGGGCGTGCGCGCGGTGCGTCGGCGGGGGCGGCGGCGCCGGGTCGGGGCTCGCGGGCGGAACGGGACGACACGGCGGCACGCGGGCGGCGGACCGACGGCGGCGCGGACGACGGCGGCGCGGACGACGGCGGCCGGGACGACGG
>NZ_JBFTEP010000088.1:0-15549 GCF_047229365.1 Cellulomonas pasadenensis
CCGCCACGCAGGTCGTCCCGCCGGTCACCGCCGCGGCGGCCGCGGCTGGCACGCGCGCGTGGCCGTCGACGGTCGCGGGGGCGTCGGAGACGCGCCGCGCACCCGGCGGACCGGTCCCCGCGACGCCCGAGCCCGAGCGCGACCCGTCCCCGCTGGACGAGTTCCCGCCGGAGGACGGGCGTCGGCGCTGGCCGCGGACGCTGGCCGTCGTCGGCGGCGTCGTGGTGCTGCTGGGCGGTGCGTACGTCGGCGCCTCCTACGCGCTGGGCGAGCGCGTGCCGCGCGGCGCGACCGTGGCGGGCGTCGAGATCGGCGGCATGACGGCGGACGAGGCGCGCGACGCGCTGTCCACCGGCCTCGCCGACCGCACGACGCAGCCTATCCCGCTCGTCGCCCAGGACGCGCAGGCGGAGCTCGACCCGGCCGCCGCCGGCCTCGCGTTCGACGCCGACGCGACGGTCGCGCGCCTCACCGGCGTCGACCTGGCCGAGCCGGTCCGCCTCTGGCGGCAGCTCGTGGGTGTCGACGCCCAGCCGCCGGTCACGCAGGTCGACGACGACGCCCTCGCGGACTCGCTGGCGTCGCTCTCCGAGACGGTCCGCCTCGCGCCCGTCGACGGCGCCGTGGTCTTCGCGGACGGCGCGGCGCACGCCACGGACGCCGCCGACGGCTGGGCGCTCGACCTCGACGCGGCGGCCACGGCGGTGCAGGACGAGTGGCTCGTGGGGGAGCGCCCGCTGGCGCTGCCGACCACGCCCGTCGAGCCGGAGATCACGCAGGAGGAGACCGAGCAGGCGCTGCGGGACGTCGCGCAGCCGCTCGCGGCGGCGCCGATCACGGTGCAGGTCGCCGATCGGCAGGCCGTGCTCGACGTCCCGACCCTGACGGCGAACGCGAGCATGGTGCCGGTCGGGGGCTCGCTCGAGCTGCAGCTCGACGGCGAGGCTCTCGCGGCGTCCGTGCTCGCGCAGGTCCCGGACGTGGTGACGGCGGCGTCGGACGCGCGGTTCGAGTTCCAGGACGGCGCCCCGGTCATCGTCCCCGGCACGCCCGGCACGAGCCTGGACCCGGCGGCGCTGGCGTCGTCGGTCGCGGCGTCCGTGACAGCCGAGCAGCGTCTCGCGCCCGTCGAGCTCGTCGCGTCCGACCCCGCCGAGACGACGGCGGCGCTGGAGGCGCTGGGCGTCAAGGAGGTCGTCTCGGAGTTCTCGACGCCGCTGACGAGCGAGCCGCGGCGCACCCAGAACATCTCCGCGGGGCTGACGAACATCACCGGGACGCTCGTGCGGCCCGGCGAGACGTTCAGCCTCACCGAGGCGCTCGGGCCGGTCGACGCCGCGCACGGCTTCGTGCAGGCGGGCGCGATCGTCAACGGCGAGCACAAGGACGCGTGGGGCGGCGGGCTGTCGCAGGTGTCGACCACGGTGTTCAACGCGGCGTACTTCGCCGGCTTCGAGGACGTGGACCACACGCCGCACAGCGAGTGGTTCCAGCGCTACCCGGAGGGCCGCGAGGCGACGATCTTCACCGGCTCGATCGACATGCAGTGGAAGAACAACACCCCCTACGGCGCTCTGGTGCAGGGCTGGGTCGCCGACGGGCGCGCGCACGTGCGCATCTGGGGGACCAAGCACTTCACGGTCGAGACGGAGAAGAGCGGCCGCTCCGGCATCGTGCCGCCCACCACCGTGTACTCCCAGTCGCCGACGTGCGAGCCGCAGAGCGCCGGCAACCCCGGCTTCAGCGTGACGAACACCCGGCGCGTGTACCTCAACGGCGAGCTGGTCGACACCGAGTCCGACTCGTGGCGCTACAAGCCGCAGAACCGGGTCGTCTGCGGGTCGGCCCCGGCGGCCCCGACGCCCTGACGCACCGGCCCGCCGCACGCACCGACCGACGCCCGTCCCCGCCCGGGGACGGGCGTCGGCGCGTCAGCCCCGGTCCGTCGCGGCGTCGCCGGGCGCGCGCGGGCGCCGGCGGACGGGTGCGGGCGGCACGGTCTTGCCGAGCAGCACGTCGCCGGCGGGCACGTGCACGTCGCCGCGCCGGGTGCGGACGGTCAGCCCGTCGTCGTCGACCGCGACGACGTCCCCGAGCACGTCCGTGTAGGGCGGCTCGTCGCCCGGGGCGCCGGCGGGCAGGTCGTCGCGCCGCCGCCGCACGACCACGCGCACACCCGGCGACCAGGCGCGCCAGGGCGGCGCCACGGGGTCGCTCACGGCCGCCGCCGGGCGTGTGGCGTGTCGGACGGTGGACGTCGGGTCGTCGTCGCTGCCACGTGGGGGATACTAGGTCGACCGCTGCACCCGTGGAGGACCACCCGTGACGTATGTGATCGCCGAACCCTGCGTGGACGTCAAGGACAAGGCGTGCATCGAGGAGTGTCCGGTCGACTGCATCTACGAGGGCAAGCGCTCCCTCTACATCCAGCCGGACGAGTGCGTCGACTGCGGCGCCTGCGAGCCGGTGTGCCCCGTCGAGGCCATCTACTACGAGGACGACGTCCCCGAGCAGTGGAGCCAGTACTACGAGGCCAACGTGCACTTCTTCGACGAGGTCGGCTCGCCGGGCGGCGCCGCGAAGATGGGGCAGATCGAGCACGACCACCCCATCATCGCCACGCTCCCGCTGCGCATCCAGGGCGAGTGACGCCGGCCCGCCCGTCCGCGCCGGCGCGGCGGGGCTGACCCGTGGGGCTGCGCACCGGTGACCTGCCGGACTTCCCGTGGGACACGCTGACGCCGTTCGCGGACCTCGCGCGCCGGCACCCCGGCGGCATCGTCGACCTGTCGGTCGGCACGCCCGTCGACCCGACGCCCGGGCTCGTGCGCGAGGCGCTGGCGGCGGCGGCCGACGCGCCGGGGTACCCGACGACGCACGGCACGCCGGCGCTGCGCGCGGCGGTCGTCGACTGGTTCGCGCGGCGCCGCGGCGTGCCGGACCTCGACCCGGCGGCGGTCCTGCCGACGGTCGGCTCGAAGGAGCTCGTCGCGCTGCTGCCCGCGCTGCTCGGGGTGGGCCCCGGCGACGCGGTGCTGCACCCGGCGACCGCGTACCCGACGTACGACGTCGGTGCGCGGCTCGCGGGCGCGACGCCCGTCCCGACGGACGACCCGGCGGCGGAGCTCGCCCGGCGGGACGACGTGCGGCTCGTCTGGCTCAACTCGCCCGCGAACCCGCACGGCGCGGTGCTCGGCGTCGACGAGCTGCGCGCGGTCGTCGACGCCGCGCGCACGGCCGGGCGCCGCACGGGCCGGCCGGTCGTCGTGGCGTCCGACGAGTGCTACGCCGAGCTGGCCTGGGACGAGCCGTGGGCGTCGTCCGGGGTACCGAGCGTGCTCGACCCCCGGGTGACCGGCGGCGACCTCGCCGGCCTGCTCGTGGCGTACTCGCTGTCCAAGCAGTCGAACCTCGCGGGCTACCGGGCGGCGTTCCTCGCCGGCGACCCGGAGCTCGTGGCACGCCTGCTGGAGACGCGCAAGCACGCCGGGATGATCGTGCCCGCGCCCGTGCAGGCCGCGATGACGGCCGCGCTGGGCGACGACACGCACGTCGCCGAGCAGCGGGAGCGGTACCGGCGGCGCCGTCGCGTCCTGCGGGCGGGGTTCGAGGCCGCCGGCTACGTGGTCGACCACTCGCACGCGGGCCTGTACCTGTGGGTGCGCCCGGACGGCCCGCGGCAGGACGCGTGGCGCACCGTCGAGGACCTGGCCGGCCTGGGTCTCCTGGTCGCGCCGGGCGCCTTCTACGGCGCGGCCGCGGCCGGGCACGTGCGCGTGGCGCTGACCGCCTCCGACGAGCACGTGGCCGAGGCCGCCGCGCGTCTGCAGGGGGCGTAGGCGCGGCGGCGGGCCGCGCCGTACAGTGATCTCCCCTGTGAGGAACCTCACACGCGACCCAAGGTGGGGTCGCTCATTCGTCAAGATCCCCGTGGCGCGGGTACGGTCGCAGCGGGCCGACGGGGGTCACGCCTCGCGTCGGTCGTCGAGGAGCCCGGCGCCCGCCGAGGCCGCTGCCGTTGGTCGGCGTAGGAAGGAACACCATGTCGGACACCGTCACCGCCCCGGTCCAGGCTCCTGTGCAGCTGGTCGTGGACGGTCAGGCGCGCGACCTCCCCGTCGTGCCGGCCACCGAGGGCAACGACGGCATCGTCGTGTCGTCGCTGCTGCGCGACACCGGGATGGTCACCGTCGACCCGGGATTCATGAACACCGCCGCGTGCGAGTCGCGGATCACCTACATCGACGGCGACGCCGGGATCCTGCGGTACCGCGGGTACCCGATCGAGCAGCTCGCCGAGAAGTCCTCGTTCCTCGAGGTCGCGTACCTGCTCATCCACGGCGAGCTGCCGGACGCGCCGACGCTGGCGGCGTTCGAGGAGCGCGTCAACCGGCACACGCTCGTGCACGAGGACTTCCGCACGTTCCTCGGCTCGTTCCCGCGCGACGCGCACCCGATGGCCGTCATGGCGTCGGCGCTGAACGCGCTGTCGACGTTCTACCCGGAGTCGCTCGACCCGTTCGACCCCGAGACGGTCGAGCTGGCCACGGTGCTCATCCTCGCGAAGACGCGCACGATCACGTCGTACGTGCACCGCACCTCCAAGGGCGAGCCGCTGCTCTACCCCGACTACTCGCGCGGGTACGTCGAGGACTTCCTGCGCATGACGTTCGCCGTCCCGTACCAGCAGTGGGACCCGGACCCGGTCGTCGTCAACGCGCTCGACAAGCTGCTCATCCTGCACGCCGACCACGAGCAGAACTGCTCCACGTCGACGGTGCGGATCGTCGGCTCGAGCCACGCGAACATCTACGCGTCCGTCGCGGCGGGCATCAACGCGCTCTCGGGCCCGCTGCACGGCGGGGCCAACGAGGCGGTGCTCAGGATGCTCGACGAGATCCAGGCGAACGGCGGTGACGCCACCGACTTCATGCGCCGCGTGAAGGACAAGGAGGACGGCGTCCGCCTCATGGGCTTCGGCCACCGGGTCTACAAGAACTACGACCCGCGCGCGGCGATCGTGAAGCAGAGCGCGCACGAGGTGCTGCAGGCGCTCGGCAGCAACGACGAGCAGCTCGACATCGCCATGCGCCTCGAGGAGATCGCGCTGCACGACGACTACTTCGTGTCGCGCAAGCTGTACCCGAACGTCGACTTCTACACCGGCCTGATCTACAAGGCGATGGGCTTCTCGCCGCGCATGTTCACGCCGCTGTTCGCGCTCGGGCGCATGCCCGGCTGGATCGCGCAGTGGCGCGAGATGATGAACGACCCGCAGACGAAGATCGGCCGCCCGCGCCAGATCTACACGGGCGCGACCGAGCGTCCGTACGTGGCGGTCGAGGACCGCTGACCCCGTCGGCCGCCGGCCGACCGCACGCACCGGAGCCGGTGCCGCCCGCGTGGCGGCACCGGCTCCGTCGTCGGCGGGAGACGCACGTCGCCGACCCGCGCGCTCAGCCGCCGACGGTGACGCGCACCTGCCCCGCGGGCAGCGGGGCGTCGGACGGTTCCCAGCTCGGCGTGGCCCGCGACCACACGCGGTCCGCGACCGCGACGGCGTCCACGCCGACCTCGGTGGCGACGGCGACGGCCCAGTGCCCGGCGACCCACCCGGCCCGCGCCGGGTCGCCCGGCGCGAGGGCGTCGGCGGTGACGTCGACGGCCGGCGCCGCGCCGTCCGCGGCGTGCACCGTGACCGGCAGCTCGCCCAGGTCGCGCACGAGCCGCCCGAGCAGCGGGTCCGTCCCCACGGGGCCGTCGAGCGGGTGCAGCTCGCACGTGACGGTCGCGGGGGAGAAGCCGGCGAGCCCCGACGCCCACGCGCGGGCCCGGCCCTCGTGCTGGGCGTACGCGTCGGGGAACCCGGAGCGCTGCACGGCCTGCGCCGCCTCGGTGATCGGCATGTCGGCGTAGCCCGGCACCTGCACGAGGCCGTCGTAGAACCGGCCGGTGGAGTAGACGGGGTCGAGGATCTCCTCGACCGTGCCCCAGCCCTGCGACGGCCGCTGCTGGAACAGCCCCACCGAGTCGCGGTCGCCGTAGTCGATGTTCACCAGCCGGGACTCCTGCAGCGCCGTGGCGAGCCCGATCGTCACGGCGCGCGCGGGCAGCCCGCGGCGCACGGCGAGGGCCGAGATCAGCGCGGCGTTCTGCGCCTGGTCGGGGCTCAGCCGCCAGTCGGTGCCGTCGAGGCGGGCGGCGCACCGCTCCGCGAGCGGCGCGGCCGGGTGCGTGCGGTCGAGCAGCGCCACGACGCCGCCGACCGCCGCGGCGCCGACGCCGGCGACCACGACGGTCAGGACGACCGCGGTGGTGGCACGGGACCGTCGACGACGCGACGGCGGACGCCGGGCCACCGTCAGTTGGTGTGCAGGGCGGCGTTCAGGTGCACGCCGGCGCCCGAGCGGGCGACGGCCTCGACCGCGCCGGTCTGCGAGTTGCGGCGGAGGAGCACGTTGTCCGCGCCGGCGAGCGCGCGTGCCTTGACGACCCGCACGCCGTCGGCGTCCGCGGTCGCGCCCGGGACGTCGAAGCCGACGAGCCGCACCTTGGTCCCGGCCGTCACGTAGAGGCCGGCCTCGACGACGCAGTCGTCGCCGAGCGGGATGCCGAGGCCCGCGTTCGCGCCGAGCAGGCTGCGCCGCCCGACGGACACGACCTCGCGGCCGCCGCCCGACAGCGTGCCCATGATCGAGGCGCCGCCGCCCACGTCGGACCCGTCGCCCACGACGACGCCCGCGGAGATGCGGCCCTCGACCATGGACGTGCCGAGCGTGCCGGCGTTGAAGTTGACGAAGCCCTCGTGCATGACGGTCGTGCCCGGCGCGAGGTGCGCGCCGAGGCGCACGCGGTCCGCGTCGGCGACGCGCACGCCGGCGGGGACGACGTAGTCGACCATCCGCGGGAACTTGTCGACGCCGTACACGGTGACGGGCGTGCCGGTCGCCGCGCGCAGGCGCAGGCGGGTCGCCTCGAAGCCCTCGACGGCGCACGGGCCGCGGTCGGTCCAGACGACGTTGGGCAGGACCCCGAAGATGCCGTCGAGGTTCTGCCCGTGCGGCGCGACGAGCCGGTGCGAGAGCAGGTGCAGGCGCAGGTACGCGTCGGCGGTGTCCGTCGGCGGGGCGTCGAGGTCCACGACGGTGGTCACCACGCGGACGCGGACGCCGCGGGCGGGGTCGTCGCGCTCGGCGGCGCCGAGGTCGTCGGGTGCGGCGGTGTCGGCGGGCGGGGCGCCGAGGGCCGGTGCCGGGTACCAGACGTCCAGCGTCGTGCCGTCGTCGGTGAGGGTGGCCAGGCCGTGGCCCCAGGCCGTGCGGTCGGTCATGGTCGGCAAGCCTACGGGCTGGGCGCGGACCGTCGCCGCCCACGCCCGCGCGCCCCGCACCGCCGCGGGCGCCGCGGGTGCGCGGCGTAGGGTCGGCACCGTGGCCGCCGACACCCTGGACCTGACCGCCGACGTCGTGACGCTGACCCGGGAGCTGTGCGACATCCCGTCCGTCTCGGGCGACGAGACCCGGCTCGCCGACGCCGTCGAGGCCGCCCTGCGCGCGCACCCGCACCTGGAGGTGCTGCGGGACGGCGACGCGGTCGTCGCGCGCACCCGGCTCGGTCGCGCCCGCCGCGTCGTCGTCGCCGGCCACCTCGACACCGTGCCGGTGACGGGCAACCTGCCCACCCGCCTCGAGGACGACGTGCTGCACGGCCGCGGCACCGTCGACATGAAGGCGGGCGTCGCGGTGCAGCTGTCGCTGGCGGCGGCGCTGGACGCGCCCGTGCACGACGTGACGTGGGTCTTCTACGACCACGAGGAGGTCGACGCGTCGCTCAACGGCCTCGGCCGCGTCGCGCGGAACCACCCGGACTGGCTCACGGCCGACTTCGCCGTGCTGTGCGAGCCGACCGCGGGCGGCATCGAGGGCGGGTGCAACGGCACGCTGCGCGCGGAGGTGCGCCTGCAGGGCGTCGCGGCGCACTCAGCGCGCGCGTGGACGGGCGTCAACGCGGTGCACGCGGCCGGCGAGGTGCTGCGCCGGCTCGCCGCCTACGCGCCCGCGACCGTCGAGGTGGAGGGCCTGTCGTTCCGCGAGGGGCTCAACGCGGTCCTCGTCTCCGGCGGGCGCGCGACCAACGTGATCCCCGACGAGTGCGTCGTCACCGTCAACTACCGGTTCGCGCCGTCGCGGACGGTGGAGGAGGCGTCGGCGCACGTGCGCGAGGTGCTCGCCGGGTACGACGTCGTGGTCGTCGACGCCGCGCCCGGTGCCCGGCCGGGCCTGGACGACCCGCTCGCGCAGGACTTCGCCGCCGCCGTGCTGGCGGTGACGGGCGGGCGCCCGGCGGCCAAGCAGGGCTGGACGGACGTCGCGCGCTTCTCGTCGCTCGGCGTCCCGGCGGTGAACTTCGGGCCCGGCGACCCGCTGCTCGCGCACACGCAGGACGAGCACTGCCCGGTCGGCCAGGTGGTCGCGAGCCGCGCGGCGCTCGGCGCGTGGCTGACGGGCGCGCGCCCGGAGGACCTGCCGCTCGGGCTGTCCTGACGGCCGCCCGTCCGGGCCGTTCGCGCTGAGCACGGCCGTGCCGCGACCTAGAGTCGGCGCATGACCCACGACGACACGTCGGCACCGGCGCCGGAGTACCGCCGCGGCCCGGTGCTCATGCGACGCGACCAGATCCCCGCGAGCACCTCCGACCAGGGCCTGCTGCGCCGCGGCGACGGCGCCACCTGGCTGCACGACGACCCCTGGCGCGTCATGCGCATCCAGAGCGAGTTCGTCGAGGGCTTCGGCGCGCTCGCCGAGGTGGGGCCGGCGGTGAGCGTCTTCGGCTCGGCGCGCGTGCGTCCCGACGACCCGTACTACGACCTCGCGCGCGACGTCGCGAAGGGCCTGGTGCAGGCCGGGTACGGCGTCATCACGGGGGGTGGCCCGGGCATCATGGAGGCCGCCAACCGGGGGGCGTCCGAGGCGGGCGGGCTGTCGGTCGGCCTCGGCATCGAGCTGCCGTTCGAGCAGGGCATGAACCGCTGGGTCGACCTCGGCGTGAACTTCCGCTACTTCTTCGCCCGCAAGACCATGTTCGTGAAGTACTCCGAGGGCTTCGTCGTGCTGCCGGGCGGCTTCGGCACGTTCGACGAGCTGTTCGAGGCGCTGACGCTCGTGCAGACGCACAAGGTGACGGGCTTCCCCATCGTGCTGCTGGGCCGCGACTACTGGCAGGGCCTGCTCACGTGGCTGCGGGACAGCGTGCACGCGCACGGCATGATCGGCGAGGCGGACCTCGACCTGCTGCACGTGGCGGACTCCGCGCAGGAGGCGGTCGACGTCGTGGTGCGCCGCGGCGCCGAGCTGCGTGCCGAGGAGCAGGCCGCGGTCCGCGCCGCCCGGAGCGCGCAGACCGACGCGGCGCGCGCGTCGGACGGGACGCCCGCCCCGCGCCCCGACGCGCCGAGGTCGGACGCCGGCTGGTGAGCGCGCCGCAGGCGCGCGCCGACGGACCCGTCCCGCCGCCCCTGCCCGGCGTCCCGGCGGGCGCGGCGCCCCTGCGCCTGCGCGGTCGCACGTTCGGCCCGGACCGGCCCGTCGTCATGGCCGTCGTCAACCGCACGCCCGACTCGTTCTACGCGGCGGCGAGGCACGACGAGAGCAGCATCGACGCGGCCGTCGACCGCGCCGTCGCCGAGGGTGCCGACCTGCTCGACGTGGGCGGCGTGCGCGCCGGGCGCGGGCCCGCGGTGGACGTCGCCGAGGAGATCGCGCGGGTCGTCCCCGTCGTCGAGCGCGTCCGGGCCCGGCACCCCGACCTGCTCGTCAGCGTCGACACGTGGCGCGCGTCGGTGGCCCGCGCCGCGGCGGACGCGGGTGCGGACCTCGTCAACGACACGTGGGCGGGGCACGACCCGGGGCTCGTCGAGGTGGCCGCCGAGCGCGGGCTGGGCGTGGTCTGCTCGCACACGGGCGGCGCGACGCCGCGCACGGACCCGTGGCGCGTCGCCTACCTGCCGGCCGACGAGGGCGCCGACCCGCTCGACGCGGTGGTCGACGACGTCGTCGCCACGCTCACCGCCGCCGCGGCACGGGCCGTCGCGCTGGGCGTCGACCCGGCGTCCGTGCTCGTCGACGCCACGCTCGACTTCGGCAAGACGACGTGGCACTCGCTGCACCTGCTGAGAAGGACCCCGCGGATCGTGCAGATCGGGCACCCTGTGCTCATGGCGGTCTCGCGCAAGGACCTGGTCGGGGAGACCCTCGGGCTGCCGCCCGAGGAGCGGCTCGAGGGCACGCTCGCGGCGACGTCGGTCGCGGCGTGGCTCGGTGCGCGCGTGTTCCGCGTGCACGACGTGGCCGCGACGCGGCGGGCCGTCGACATGGTCGCCGCCGTGCGCGCCGAGCGGGCGCCCTCCGTCGCCGTGCGGGGCATGGCGTGAGCACGGCGGGCGACGGCACGACGGACGTCGCGGGCCAGGACGGCGCCACCGCCGCGGGCGACGGGACGGCCGTCAAGGCGGGTGACGGCGCGGGCGACGGTGCCACGGCCGCCGCGGACGTGACGGCGGGCGACGCGCCCACCCGCGCGCCGTCGCCGTGGGAGCGCGTCCGGGCATGGCCGTGGTGGGTGCACGTGCTGCTCGTGTACGCCGCCGGCCGCGCGTTCGCCGCCGCCGTCTTCGTGTGGACGTCGGGCGTGCAGGAGGCGAACCTCTGGACGGACGCGCAGCCCGACTACCAGCCGTTCGTCGCGCTGTTCTACGACGGCTCCTGGTACAAGCAGGTAGCCGAGGAGGGCTACCCGGCGACGCTGCCGCGCGGCGAGGACGGCCTCGTGCAGCAGAACGCGTGGGCGTTCTTCCCCCTGTTCCCGCTGCTCGTGCGCGGCCTCATGGAGGTCACGGGCGGCACGTGGGTCGTGCTCGCGCCGACCGTGGCGCTCCTGCTCGGCGCGGGTGCGGTGCTCGTCGTGCACCGTGCCGTCGTGCACGGCGCCCCGCGCGCCGTGGCCGCCCGCCCCGGCCTGCCGCTCGCCACGGTCGCGCTGGTCTGCGCGTTCCCGACGGCCGCCGTCCTGCAGGTCGCGTACACCGAGTCGCTCGCGCTGCTGCTGGTGGCGTCCGCGCTGCTCCTGCTGGTGCGCCGGCGCTACGGGTGGACCGCCGTCGTCGTGGTGGCGCTGGGCTTCACGCGCGCCGTCGCGCTGCCGATGGCGGCCGTGGTCGTCGTGCACCTGGCGGTCCGCTGGTGGCGCACGCGCCGCGGCGAGGACGACCTGCGGCCCGCCGGGACGGCCGGGCTGGCCGCGCTCGCGGTCGGCGCGGGGGTGTCCGGGTTCGCGTGGCCGGCGATCTGCGGGTGGGCGACGGGCGTGCCCGACGGGTACCTGCAGACGCAGGAGGCGTGGCGCGGCGTGCGCGAGGTCGTGCCGTTCTCCGGGTGGACGTACGTGCCGCAGTTCTGGTTCGGGGACCGGGGGGTCTGGCTGACGGTCGCGGGGTTCGCGCTCGTCGCCGCCGTCCTCCTCGTGCCCGCGGCCTGGCGGCTCGGGCCGGAGCTGCACGCGTGGGCGGCGGCGTACGTCGTCTACATCCTCGCGGTCATCGAGCCGGGCAGCAGCCTCGCGCGGTTCCTGCTGCTCGCGTTCCCGCTCGGGGCGGTGACGGCCGGCGTCGTGACGCGGCCCGGGTGGGCGCGGCGGACGTGGTTCGGCGCCGTGCTGGTGCTCATGCTGGGCCTGCAGGTGCTGTGGATCCGGCAGATGTGGGAGTTCAACCCGGGGGGCGACTGGCCCCCGTGACGGACGGCGTGACGGGCGGCGCGACGGCCCGCGCGGACGCCCGCCGGCGCCCCGGTGCAGGCCCGCCGGGCCGCCGACCGGCGGGGACGCGCACCGGACCGGCCCGACGGTCGCCCCGGTGAACTAGGATGGTCGGCGGACAACCGGCTGATCAGGGACTGATCGACCGATGGTCGGCCCGGCCCGGCGACCCGTCGGCCGGCCACGCACGACGCGCGAAGGAGAGGCCGCATGGCCGCGATGAAGCCGAGGACCGGCGACGGACCGCTCGAGGTCACCAAGGAGGGTCGCGGCATCGTCATGCGCGTCCCGCTCGAGGGCGGCGGACGGCTGGTGGTCGAGCTCAACGCGACCGAGGCCGCCGAGCTGGGCGAGGCGCTGACCTCCGTCGTCAGCTGACGTCCGCATGAGCCCCCGCACCACCGGGCGGCGCTCCGCCACGGTCGCACGCCCCGCCGGGGCCGGCGCGGCCCGCGGCGCGTCGGCCGTGCGGCGCACGCCGCCCGCCGTCGTCCTGCACGGCGCCACGGTCGTCGACTCCCCGCTCCTCGAGGACGGGTCGGTCGACGCCGTGGCCGTGCAGGTCGCGCCCGCGCGCGACGGCGACGACGCGCTGCAGCCGCGCACCGGGACGCCGCAGGCCGCGGCGCGGTACGGCATCGACCTGGCCGAGCTCGCGGAGCGCGCCGGCCTGACGGGTGCGGCGGGGGAGGCCTTCACGGTCCACCTCCCGCAGCCGGTCGGGTCGTCGGTCGTGCTGCCGTGGGCGGGCCTGCCGCCGCGGATCGTCCTGGTGGGCGTCGGCGACGAGAGCCCGACGGCGCTGCGCCGCGCGGGTGCCGCGCTGGCCCGGGCCGTGCGCGGCCTGCACCGCGTGGCCGCGACGGTCGGTGCGCAGACCCACCACGACGCCTCCGCCGCGGCGGAGGCCGCCCGCGCCGTCACGGAGGGCTACCTCCTCGCGGCGTACACCACCCCGCGCACGGGAGCCGCCCCCGAGCCCGAGCCGCCGGCCGAGCTCGTGCTCCTCGGCCGCGACGGCACGCGCGTCGCCGCCGCCGTGGACGCGGCCCGGGTCGCCGCGAGCGCCACGTGGCTCGTGCGCGACCTCACGAACACCCCGTCCAGCACCAAGGACCCGGCCTGGATGGCCGACCGTGCGCGCCGCCTCGCGACGCGCGCGGGCCTCGAGGTCGAGGTGCTCGGACCCCGCGAGCTCGCCGCGGGCGGGTTCGGCGGGATCCTCGCGGTCGGCGCCGGCTCGGCGTCGTCGCCGCGGCTCGTCCGCGTCGCGTACACCCCGCCCGCGGGCGGCACCGGCCGGCACGTCGTGGTCGTCGGCAAGGGCATCACGTACGACACCGGCGGGCTCTCGATCAAGCCGCGCGAGGCCATGGTCCCGATGAAGACGGACATGGCCGGGGCCGCGGTCGCGCTCGCGACCGTGCTCGCGGCCGCCGAGGCCGGCGTGCCGCACCGTGTCACGGCCGTCCTGCCGCTCGCGGAGAACCACGTGGGCGCCGCGTCGTACCGGCCCGGCGACGTGCTGCGCCTGTACGGCGGCACGACCGTCGAGATCGCGAACACCGACGCGGAGGGCCGCCTCGTGCTCGGCGACGCGCTGGCGTGGGCGGACGCCACGCTCGCCCCCGACGTCCTCGTCGACGTCGCGACGCTGACGGGCGCCGCCACCCTCGGGCTCGGCAAGCAGCACGCCGCGCTGTACGGCACGGACGACGCCCTCGTCGCGGGCCTGCTCGCGGCGGGCGAGCGCACCGGTGAGCTCGCGTGGCACATGCCGCTCGTCGACGACTACGACGAGGCGGTGCGGTCGTCGGTCGCCGACCTGCGGCACGTGCCCGTCGACCGGCAGATCGGCGGCGGCTCCATCACGGCGGCGCTGTTCCTGCGCCGGTTCGTCGGCACGCGTGCGTGGGCGCACCTCGACATCGCCGGGACCGGCCGCGCCCCGGCCGACAAGCACGAGGTCACCGAGGGTGCCACCGGCTACGGCGCGCGCCTGCTGCTCGACTGGCTGACCCAGCCCGCCTGAGCCGCCCCGGACGCCCGCCCACGGGCGCCGGCGGCGGTCAGCGGCGGACCGCGACCAGCAGCCCGTCGCCCGTCGGCAGCAGCGCCGGCACGAGCCGGTCGTCGCCGCGGACCTGCCGGCCCACGTCGCGCATCGTCGTCGTCGCCTCGTCGCGGCGCGCGGGGTCGCTCACGCGGTCGTGCCACAGGGCGTCGTCGACGACGAGCACGCCGCCGCGGCGCAGCAGCCGCACCGCCTGCTCGACGTACGCCGGCGTGCCCTCGACGTCCGCGTCGAGCACGACCATGTCGTAGCCGCCGTCGGTCAGGCGGGGCAGGACGTCCGACGCCCGCCCGGAGATCGTGCGGGTCCGCGTGGTGCGCACACCCTCCTCGGCGAACGCCTCCTTGGCCGCGCGCTGGTGCTCGAGCTCGATGTCGATCGTCGTCAGCACGCCGTCCGCGGGCATGCCCCGCAGCAGGTACAGGGACGCCACCCCGGCGCCCGTCCCGACCTCGACGACCGCGCGCGCCTGCACCGCCGCGGCGAGCACCCGCAGCGCGGCGCCCGCACCCGGCAGCACCGGGGTGCAGCCCAGGTGCGACGCGCGCTCGCGGGCGCGCACCAGCACGTCGTCCTCGGCGAGGAACTCCTCGCAGTAGACCCAGCTCTGGGCCTTGTCGGTGGAGATGGCGTCCTCCTGCGGAGCGGTCGGCGCGGGGCCGGCGGGGCGGGTCGGGGGCGGGTCGGGTGGACCGGACGTCGGGACCGGACGTCGCGTCCGGACGTCGTGGACCGCGGGTGGTCCGAGGCGGGCGACCGGGTGCGACCGGACCGCCGCCAGCGTAGTCCCGGACCCGAGCCGCGCCGCGGAGCCGCGCGGCCGCGCCCGACGGCCGTCGCACGTGGTTCAGCCCACGACGAACAGGGGTCGAGCGGGGAGGGCGGACCTGGAAGACTGGCGGGCACGTCCCGGCCGGATCGTCCCGCCGGCACGCGAGGAGACGATCACCGACCGATGAGCACGCCCCCCGCCGACTGGCAGGTCCCGTCGTGGGAGGAGATCGTCCGGACGCACTCCGCCCGCGTGTACCGGCTCGCCTACCGCCTCACGGGCAACCGGCACGACGCGGAGGACCTCACGCAGGAGACGTTCGTCCGCGTGTTCCGGTCCCTGCACACGTACAGCCCCGGAACCTTCGAGGGCTGGCTGCACCGCATCACGACCAACCTCTTCCTCGACATGGCGCGGCGCCGCCAGCGCGTGCGGATCGAGAGCATCGGCGACGACACCGAGCGGTGGTCCTCGCCCGACACGCTGAGCACGCCCGAGCGGGCTTTCGAGAACACGCACCTGGACCACGACGTCCAGCGCGCGCTCGACGCGCTGCCGCCCGAGTACCGCGCCGCCGTCGTGCTGTGCGACATCGAGGGGCTGTCGTACGAGGAGATCGCGGTGACGCTGGGCATCAAGCTCGGCACGGTGCGCTCCCGCATCCACCGGGCCCGCGCGCGCCTGCGGGACGCGCTCGAGCACCGGCGTCCCGCCGCGGCGCGGGACGGCTCCGCCGAGCCGACGGCCGACGTCGCCCCCGCGGTGGAGGTCGGGTGACGCACCTCGGGTCCTGGATCAGCGCGCTCGTCGACGGCCAGCTCGACGCCGCCGCGACCGAGCGCGCCCTCGCGCACGTCGCCGGCTGCCGCCGGTGCGCCGACGAGCTCGCCGC
>NZ_JBFTEP010000089.1:0-15132 GCF_047229365.1 Cellulomonas pasadenensis
GGCACCGTCGACGCGCGGCGACGGCACCGACAACAGGAGATCAACGATGCGACGGAGCATCCCGGCCGCGGCGGCGAGGCGCGGCCTCGCGCGCACCCGCGCGGCGGGCGCCGGGGGCGGCCCCGAGACCCCCCCGGCGACCACCTCGGCCACCGCCGCCGGCGGCCGCAGCGGCGCCCGGCACCGGACCCGGTCGACGTGCACGACCCGGACGGCGTGCGCCTGCAGAAGGTCCTCGCGTCGGCCGGCCTGGGCTCCCGCCGCGCGTGCGAGGAGCTGATCGCGGCCGGCCGCGTGACCGTGGACGACCAGGTCGTCGTCGAGCTCGGGGTGCGCGTGGACCCGGAGACGGCGGTGATCCACGTCGACGGCATGCGCGTCCAGCTCGACTCGAGCCGGGTGACGCTCGCGCTGAACAAGCCGCAGGGCGTCGTCTCGACGATGCACGACCCGGAGGGGCGGCCGACCGTCGCGCAGTTCATCCAGAACCGCGAGGAGCGGCTGTTCCACGTCGGTCGGCTCGACGCGGACAGCGAGGGCCTGCTGCTGCTGACCAACGACGGCGAGCTGGCGAACCGGCTGTCGCACCCGTCGCACGGCGTGCTGAAGACGTACCTGGTCGATGTCGAGGGCCGCGTGCCGGCGTCCCTGGAGCGGAGGCTGCGGGCGGGCGTCGAGCTCGAGGACGGCACGGTGTCGGTGGACGGCTTCAAGATCGTCCAGACGACGCCGCAGGCCAGCCTTGTGGAGGTCGTCCTGCACGAGGGCCGCAACCGCGTCGTGCGGCGGCTGTTCGACGAGGTCGGGCACCCGGTGACGCGGCTCGTGCGCACGCGCATCGGCCCGATCCGCCTCGGCGACCTGCGCCCGGGCCGCACCCGCGTGCTGTCGCGCACGGAGGTGGGGTCGCTCATGACGTCGGTGGGCATGTGAGCGTCGCCACGACCGGGCCGGTGCGCGTCGTCGGCACCGGCCTGCTCGGCACGTCGGTCGGGCTCGCGCTCACGCGGCACGGGGTGCCCGTGCAGCTCGTCGACCCGTCCCGCACCGCCCTCGCGCTCGCGCGGGACGTGGGCGCGGGGCAGCCCGCCGCAGCGGACGACCCCGAGCCCGCGCTCGTCGTCGTCGCCGCGCCGCCCGACGTGACGGCCGACGCCGTGCGGGACGCGCTGGCCGAGCACCCGGACGCCGTCGTGACGGACGTCGCGAGCGTCAAGGGCTACGTCCTCGCAGAGCTGCGCGCCGCCGGCGCGGACCTCACGCGCTACGTCGGCTCGCACCCGATGGCGGGGCGCGAGCGGTCGGGCCCGTCGGCGGCGGTGCCGGACCTGTTCCTCGGGCGACCGTGGGTGATCGCCGACTCCGGCGCGTCGACGGACGCGGCGCTGCTCGCGGTGCGGCACCTCGCGGTCGACCTCGGCGCCGTGCCGGTGGGCATGGACGCGCACGCGCACGACGCGGCCGTGGCCGCCGTCTCGCACGTGCCGCAGATCGCCTCGAGCCTCGTCGCCGCGCGCCTGCGCGGCCTCGACGACACGGCGCTCGGCCTCGCCGGGCAGGGCCTGCGGGACGTCACGCGCCTCGCGGCGTCCGACCCGGCGCTGTGGACGTCGATCCTCGCGGCCAACGCGGACGCCGTCCGCGACGTGCTCGTCGGCCTGCGCGAGGACCTGGACGTGCTGCTGGGGGCGCTCGAGCTGGCGGCCCGCGCGGACGGTCCGGAGCACGTCGAGCTCGGCGCGCTGGCGGCGATCGCGCGCGCCGTCGCCGACGGCAACGCGGGCGTGGCGCGCGTACCGGGCAAGCACGGCGGCGCGACCAAGCAGTACGCGGAGGTGACCGTGCTGGTGCCGGACCGGCCGGGCGAGCTGGCCCGCCTCATGAGGGACGTCGGTGCGGCCGGCGTGAACATCGAGGACCTGCGCCTCGAGCACGCGGCGGGCCGGCCGGTGGGCATGACGGCGATCTCGGTGCTGCCCGCGCGCGCCGAGCACCTGGAGACCGAGCTGACCGCTCGGGGATGGAGGCTGGTGAGGTGAGCACCGTCGTGGCGGTGGACGGGCCGTCGGGGTCCGGCAAGTCGAGCGTGTCCAAGGAGGTGGCGCGCCGCCTCGGCCTCGCGTACCTGGACACGGGGGCGATGTACCGCGCGGCGACGTGGTGGTGCCTCGACCGGGAGGTGCCGCTCACGGACGGCGCCGCGGTCGCGGACGCGGTGCGCGCGCTGCCGCTCGACATGGGCGTCGACCCGGACGACCCGACGGTGCGGGTGGGCGGGACCGACGTCACGGCGGCGATCCGCGAGACGCGCATCTCGGCGGCGGTGAGCGCGGTCGCGACGAACCTCGACGCGCGCGCGGAGCTCGGGCGGCGCCAGCGCGCGGCCATCGAGGACGAGCGCACGGGCGGCTGGTCCGCGGGGCGCGGCGTCGTCGCCGAGGGGCGGGACATCACGACGGTCGTGGCCCCCGACGCCGACGTGCGCGTGCTCCTGACCGCCAGCGAGGAGGCGCGCCTGGCCCGCCGCGCCCGCGAGCTGCACGGCACGGACGACGCCGCGGCGGTCGCCGCGACGCGCGACCAGGTGGTGCGCCGCGACGCCGACGACTCGACCGTGGTGCAGTTCCAGGTCGCCGCCGACGGGGTCGTCACCGTGGACTCCTCGCACCTCGACCTGCCGGGGACCGTGCAGGCGGTGCTCGACGTCGTCGAGCGGACGCTCGCCGCACGCCCGTGACGGGCGCGCGCGACGTCGCCGGCGCACCGACCGGTGTGCCCGGGTGGGCGCTGGTGATCGGCCGGACGCTCGCCCACGGCGTGTGGGACACGGACGTCGTGGGGGCGGACCGCGTGCCCGCCGACGGCGCGGTGCTGGTCGCCGCGAACCACGTCTCGGTCGTCGACGGGCCGCTGCTCGTCGGGGCCGCGCCCCGGCCGCTGCACGTCCTCGTCAAGCAGGAGATGTTCCGCGGGCCGGTGGGGCGGGTGCTGCGCGGCGCCGGGCAGATCCCGGTCGACCGGGAGATGGGGCGGCCGGCGCTGCAGAGCGGCCTGGCCGTGCTGCGCCGCGGCGGTGCGGTCGGCATCTTCCCGGAGGGGAACCGCGGGCGCGGGTCCGTCGAGGACGCGCGGGCCGGCATCGCCTGGCTCGCGGTCCACGCGGGTGCCCCGGTCGTGCCCGCGGCGATCCTCGGCACGCGCCGGACGGGGGAGTCGCTCGGGCACCTGCCCGGCCTGCGGCGCCGGTTCGTCGTCGAGTTCGGCGAGCCGCTCGACCTCACGGCCGACGGCGGCAGCCGCCGGGAGGCGATCGCGCTGGGCGCGCAGCGGGTGCGGACGGCGCTCGCGGCGCTCGTGGCGGGTGCGTCGGCGCGCACGGGCGTCCCGCTGCCCGACGACGACCCGCGGCGGCCGACCGCCTGACGTCCGCAGGGGTGTCCGTCGGACGCCGCACGGCCGTCGTGTCGGTGCGGACGCCGCGGACGGGGGAGAATGGGCGCATGACCCAGCCGGACCCTGCCCTGCCCGCGCCCGCCGCCGACCCCGACGACGCCGCGACGGCGGACCAGCTGGCGGGCGCCGGCGTCGACGAGACCGAGGACGACGCGGCGCGCGAGCGCGCGCTGCGCGCCGGCCTCGAGGAGTACGACCTCGCCGACGAGGACCTGGCGCTCCTCGAGGGCGGCGACGAGGACGACCTCGACGACGGCGCACCCGCGGCCCTGCCGGTGCTCGCCGTCGTCGGCCGCCCGAACGTCGGCAAGTCGACGCTCGTCAACCGCATCCTCGGCCGTCGCGAGGCCGTCGTCGAGGACAACCCCGGCGTGACGCGCGACCGCGTGAGCTACCCGGCCGAGTGGTCGGGCCGGCGGTTCACGCTCGTGGACACCGGTGGCTGGGAGGTCGACGTCGCGGGGATCGACGCGCGCGTCGCGCAGCAGGCCGAGGTCGCCATCGAGCTCGCCGACGCCGTGCTGTTCGTCGTCGACGCCACCGTCGGGTCGACGGACACCGACGAGCAGGTCGTCCGGCTGCTGCGCCGGTCCGGCAAGCCGGTCGTGCTCGTCGCGAACAAGGTCGACGGCCCGGCGGTCGAGGCCGACGCGGCGACGCTGTGGAGCCTGGGACTCGGCGAGCCGCACCCGATCTCCGCGCTGCACGGTCGCGGCACGGGCGACCTGCTCGACGCGGCGATGGACGCGCTGCCCACCGAGTCGGCGCACGGCGTCGCGCTGCCCGACGGCCCGCGCCGCGTGGCGCTCGTCGGCCGGCCGAACGTCGGCAAGTCGTCGCTGCTCAACAAGGTGGTCGGGTCCGAGCGTGTCGTCGTCGACGACACCGCCGGCACCACGCGGGACCCGGTCGACGAGCTCGTGGCGCTCGGCGGCAAGCCGTGGGTCTTCGTCGACACCGCGGGCATCCGGCGCCGCGTGCACCAGACGTCCGGCGCGGACTTCTACGCGTCGCTGCGCACCCAGGCCGCGATCGAGAAGGCGGAGGTCGCGGTCGTGCTCGTCGACGCGTCCGCGCCGATGACCGAGCAGGACATCCGCATCGTCCAGCAGGTCATCGACGCCGGGCGCGCGCTCGTCGTGGCGTACAACAAGTGGGACCTGATGGACGAGGACCGCCGCCCGTACCTCGAGCGCGAGATCGAGCAGCAGCTCGTGCAGGTGCAGTGGGCGCCGCGCGTCAACGTCTCGGCGCGCACCGGCTGGCACACCGACCGTCTCGTGCCGGCGCTCGAGCGGTCGCTCGACTCGTGGGACACCCGCATCCCGACCGGGCGGCTCAACGCGTTCCTCGGCGAGCTCGTCGCGGCGCACCCGCACCCGCTGCGCGGGGGGAAGCAGCCGCGCATCCTCTTCGCGACGCAGGCGTCCACGCGCCCGCCGCGGTTCGTCATCTTCGCGACCGGCTTTCTCGAGCCGCCCTACCGCCGGTTCATCGAGCGGCGCCTGCGCGAGACGTTCGGGTTCGAGGGCACGCCGATCTCGATCTCGGTGCGCGTGCGGGAGAAGCGGCGCCGGTGAGCGTGCGCGAGGGCGCGTCGACCGCGCGGGAGGCGACGGTCCACCTCCTGCTGCGTGTCGGCCTGCCGCGGGACCCCCGCGCGACGCGGCACCTCGGCACGTTCCTCGCCGTCACGGCGGCGACCGTGCTCGTCACGCGGGCGCTGCTGGCCGCGTCGGGGTACCCGCAGCTCGGCGGTGACGGCCTGCACGTCGCGCACGTGCTGTGGGGCGGGCTGCTCATGGCGGTCGCGTTCCTGATGCTGCTGTCGTTCCTCGGTCCGGTGCTGCGGCCGTTCGGGGCGCTCGTCGGAGGCGTGGGTTTCGGCCTGTTCGTCGACGAGGTCGGCAAGTTCGTCACGGACGACAACGACTACTTCTACGAGCCGACCGCCGCGATCATCTACGCCACGGTGGTGGCCCTCGGCCTCGTGGTCGAGGCGTTGCACGGGCGACGGGCCCGTGACCCGCGCGAGGCGCTCGCCGGTGCGGTGGACGACGCGGTCGCCGGCGTGGTCGGCGGCTTCACGCCGGACGCACGCCGCCGGGCGTGGCGGCGCCTCGAGGAGGCCGGCGACGTGCGGGGCGCCACCGAGGTGGCTGCGCTGCTGCGTGCCGTGCCGGAGGACCACGAGGAGCTGCCCGATCCCGTGGCGGCCGTCGCGCGCGGCACGGTGTCAGCGCTGCACGTGCTGGTGCGCGCGCGGTTCGTGCCGTGGGTCGCCGTGGTGGCGCTCGTCGGCACGGCGGGCATCACCATGACCCGCGGCCTGCTGGGCTGGCAGGACCTCGGCGGCCTGTGGTGGGTCGCGGCCGGTGCGGTCGTCAGCGCAGTCGTCGGGGTCGCGTTCGCCGTCGTGGGCCTCCTGCGCGTCACCCGCGACGCCGTCGACGGCTACCGCTGGTTCCGCCGCTCCGTGCTCGTCAGCCTGCTCGTGACGCAGTTCTTCCTCTTCCGGCTGTCCGAGTGGGACGCGAGCTGGGGGCTGCTCGTCGACCTGCTCCTGCTGGGCGTCGTCAGCGCGGAGCTCGCCGTCCTGCGGCGGGCCGCCGAGGAGCGCGGCGACACCACCGAGACCGGCGCGCCCGCGGGCATCGAGGCACCGGCGGAGATCGCCACCGGGCGCTCGCACGCCGCTCGCGAGGAGCCGACGCGTGCTGCCGACACGGCCCGCGGCGCGGGTTCGGAGCAGCCCCGGCGGGTGCGGTAGAGTTCTCGACGGCCCTCACGGGGGCCATCGGGCTGTGGCGCAGCTTGGTAGCGCACTTGACTGGGGGTCAAGGGGTCGCAGGTTCAAATCCTGTCAGCCCGACACAGATGCGCAGGTCAGAGGCCCGCACCGCTTCGGCGGTGCGGGCCTCTGCGCGTCCTGCCGGACCGAGGGCGTCCGCGCCGTCGGGCACCGCCGGCGGCGGCCGCGCGGCTCACCGCTCCAGCGCGACGAGCCCGGAGATCACGGGGCCGACGACGACGACGTACATGAGCGCGAGGAAGACGGTGTGCGTGAGGCAGAAGCCGACGAGCGCGCCCGCGTGCCGCTCCGTCACGACGTGGGCGTGGAGCTTGCGCAGCAGCGCGCCCGGGTGCGTCACGTCCCAGCTGTTGAGCCGCAGGTAGCGGCCCAGGTACATCCCCAGCGACACCAGCAGGAGCAGGACGGCGACGAGCACCCGCCCGTCCGCGGTCTGCAACCCGACCGCGTGGTCGCCGTGCCGCAGGATCGCGTAGCCGGCGTGCAGGGTGAACACGTTGATCACCGTGGTGAGGACGCCGGCCATCGCGAGGCTGATCACCAGGGCGACGTCGAACCACATCGGCACCCCGTCGCCCTCGCGGCGGTGGCTGAGGTTCAGCTCGGTCACGAGGTAGCCGGCGTTCGGCAGCAGCAGCACCCAGACCAGCATCGTGACGCCGGCGACCGCCCACATGGCCCATGCCGGGGCCCCCGCGACGCGCACGACGAGCGCGGCGCCCCACCCGACCAGCAGGACGAGCAGCGGTGCCGCGCACAGGGCGACGTTGAGCAGCATCGGGCGGTACAACCGGGTCCGGAACGCGACGGACCGGGCGACCACGAGGACGACGGCGAACACGTCCATGCCGAGGACCCCGACGATCAGGCTGTCCAGCACGCGCGCTCACCGCCCTGGCCGTGTGCCGAGCGGCGGCTCATGCGTCGTCGCCCGGCGTGGCGGACTCCCGGCGTGCCGGCGCCACCACCTCGAGGCGGTGCCAGCTCCACCACAGCAGCAGGACGGTCGTCGCCGAGCCGAAGGCGGCGAGGGACTGCAGCGCGAGGTACACGGTGTGCTCGACGACCGGGTCGCGCCCGAGCACGTCGCTCGACGCCACCAGGAGGACGACCCCGAGCACGAGCGAGGCGGCGGCGCCGAGGGCGAGGGGAGCGACGACGAGCACGACGCGTGCGCGGCGGACGGGCGCCTGCACGACGCGGACCAGGCCACGCCGGTGCAGCCACAGCTCGGCGAGCGACGCGACGGCGAGCGTCACCCCGGCCGAGCCGAGCGTGTCGCTGAGGCGGTGCCACTTCGACTCCAGCGTGTACCCGGCGATCGTGACCGCCCAGGACGTCACGACGAACATCACGACCCCCCGCGCGCGCCAGGTCGCGAGCAGCAGGGCAGCGGCGAGCACCGTGAGCGCGATCGTCGTGTGGCCGCCGGGGAAGCTGTTGCCGGTGTAGGCCTCGGACGCCTCGACGAGGGCCGGGCGGGGGAGCACGACGCGCTTGAGCCCCTGCGTGACGACCTGGCCGGCGACGATCGTCCCGACCGCCGCGACGGCCAGCTGCGGGGAACGTCGAGCCAGCCCCACGACCGCGACGAGCACGCACGCGAGCCCGAGCGAGCCGACCGTGATCCCGGCGAGCGCCTCGTCGGACTCGGCCACGCTCCGCTCGGCGACCTGGTCCGCCCGCGCAGCGCGGCGTTCTCCAGCGCCTGCCCCGGCGCGGTCAGCACGAAGGCGACGTACGAGGCGACGAGCACGACCGCTCCGACGCCCACGAGGGCCCACCACCGTCGGCGTGGGTCACGTCCGGGGGACAGGTCCCCGTCGCGATCCTCCGCGACGGCCCCGAGCTCCCTCGTCACGGCGTCAGTCTGCCGACGGCCCGGGACCGACGCCATCGGGCGGACGTCACCGAGCGCCTGCCGTCGGCCGGGTCGGCCCTGATGCCGTACGCGTGCGCGTGACCGGGCACCCGCTGCTCGCCGACCTCGCCGTGCTCCGGCGACCGGGACCGGGCGCCCGGGTAAGGTCGCGTCGTGGCAATCGTTATCCATGTCTCCGTCCACGGGTCCGACGACGCAGCCGGCACCGCGGACGCCCCTCTGCGCACGATCGACCGCGCGGCACAGCTGGCCCGTCCCGGTGACACCGTCACCGTCCACGCCGGCACCTACCGCGAGTGGGTCCGGCCCCGCCGTGGCGGCCGCAGCGACGAGCGCCGCATCACCTACCAGGCCGCCCCCGGCGAGCACGTGAGGATCACGGGCTCGGAGCAGGTCACCGGCTGGGAGCCGGTCGGCGGCGGCGTGTGGCGCGTGGAGGTGCCGAACACGCTGTTCGGCGAGGTCAACCCGTTCGCCGTCGAGGTCGACGGCGACTGGATCGTCCGCCCGGGCCGTGACGACCCGAAGAAGCACCTCGGAGCCGTGTACCTCGACGGCCGTCGTCTCCTGGAGGTCGCGAGCGTCGACGCCGTCGCGTCCGCCCCGCGCCGCACCGAGCTCGTGGACGACTGGACCGGCACGACCGTCGCCGTCCCCGACCCGGACCGGACGCAGCGCGTGTGGCACGCCGAGGTGGGCGCCGACGTCACGACGATCCACGCGGGCTTCGGCGACGCCGACCCGAACACCGCGCTGGTCGAGGTCAACGTGCGGCGCGCGGTGTTCTTCCCCGAGGACCACCACGTCGACTTCATCACCGTCCGCGGCTTCGAGCTGGCGCAGGCCGCGACGCAGTGGGCGCCGCCGACGGCGGACCAGCCCGGCCTGATCGGCCCGAACTGGGCGCGCGGCTGGGTCATCGAGGACAACGACATCCACGACGCGACGTGCTCGGCGGTCTCGCTGGGCAAGGAGGCGTCGACGGGCGACAACTTCGCCTCCGACCGCGGCGACAAGCCCGGCTACCAGTACCAGCTGGAGTCGGTGTTCTCCGCCCGCCAGATCGGCTGGGACCGCGAGCACATCGGCTCGCACGTCGTGCGCCGCAACCACATCCACCACTGCGGCCAGAACGCGGTCGTGGGGCACCTGGGCTGCGTGTTCTCGCGCATCGAGGACAACCACATCCACGACATCGCCAACGACCGCGAGTTCTACGGCCACGAGATCGCGGGCATCAAGCTGCACGCGCCGATCGACGTCGTCATCGCGGGCAACCGCATCCACGACTGCTCGCTGGGCATCTGGCTCGACTGGCAGACGCAGGGCACGCGGATCACGCGCAACGTGCTGTGGGACAACAGCCGCGACCTGTTCATCGAGGTCAGCCACGGACCGTACGTCGTGGACCACAACGTGCTGACGTCGCCCGTCTCGGTCGAGAACCACAGCCAGGGCGGCGCGTACGTGCGCAACCTGCTGTGCGGCACCGTGGGGCTCAAGCAGATGCTCGACCGCGCCACGCCGTACCACCGCCCGCACTCCACGCAGGTCGCCGGCTACGCCCTCATCCTCACCGGCGACGACCGCTGGATCGGGAACGTGTTCGCGGCCGGCGACCTCGACGCGGCGTACGCGCCGGAGTCGTGGGGCCGCATCGGCTCGCAGACGGGCACCAGCGCGTACGACGGCTACCCGACGTCCCTCGAGCAGTACCTGACGGAGATGGGCGACCGCTGGGACGGCGACCACAACCGGTTCGGCAGCCGCGTGCAGCCGTACTGGTCGCGCGGCAACGTGTTCGTCGGCGGCGCCCGCCCTGCGGACGTCGAGTCGGAGCCGCTGGTGCTCGACGGGCCGGCGCGCGTCGAGGTCGTCGCGCAGGGTGACGAGGTCTGGCTCGAGGTCGACGTGCCCGGCGCGGACGCGGCCGTGCTCGACGTGGTCACGGGCGCCGACCTGCCGCCCACGCGTCTGGTCGGGGCGGACTTCGAGGCGCCCGACGGCAGCGCGCTGCGCATCGACACCGACCTCGTCGGTGACGCGCTCGACGGCCCGCGGCCGGCCGGGCCGCTCGCCGGCGGCCTGTCGGGCGTGCGGGTCCGCCTGGCCTGACCGGCGTCCGCACGCATCCGCACGCCGTCGTCCGCCCGCGGGGACCGGTCGTCCGCCGGAGCTGCGTCCGTGCCGCGGGGCCGGACGTCGCGGCGGCGCCGACGCCCGGCGGCAGGATGCTGCGCGGGCGCCGACGCGTGAGTGCCGGGCGCTCCGGGGGACGCGCACCAGCACCCGATCGTCGGCGCGGCGCCGACGCGGGGCCGATCCCGGGCCGTCGTGCCGCCGGGACCGACAGAGCGACGACGCCTGGCAGGACCGCTTCCTGAGCCTCCGGCGTCGACGGGGCACCAGCGCGGACGGGGCGTGTCGTGACACCTCGAGCGCTGACGCCGTCCCCAGCGGAGCACGGTCGCCGGTCGCGGGCGCGGCGAGCGCCCGTTCCCGTCCAGCCGGCACGTGACCCGACGGTGTCACCGCCGTCCGCGCCGCGGCTCCGGGGTCAGCCGCGCCCGGCGCCGTCGGCACGCAGCCCGCGGAGCAGCTCGCGCAGGGCGTCCCAGGCGTCGCGCGTCGCGGTGCGGCGGTCGTCGGACCCGGCGATCCAGAGGGCCGCCTCGTTCATCGCCCCGGACGGGAGCTCGCCCACCTCGACGCCGACCACCCCACCGTCCCGGCCGCGTACCGCGGTCGCACGGCCGCGGGCGTGCTGGTGAACCTCGAGGTCGACGACGCCGAGCACGAGCGCGTCCGCGACCTCGTCCGCGTCGTCCTGCCGCTGCGGTCCGTGTCGTTCGGACAGCGGCACTTCATCGCCGAGGGCCCCGACGGCGTCCTGGTCGACGTCATCACGCCCATCCCGCCGACCGGTGAGTACGCCGACCCGCCCGCGTGACCGGCCCGCCCGCGTGACCGGCCCGCGCCGGTGCTGTCGCGTGCGCAGGTCCGGTCCGTCCGCGCCGTCGACGCGGTGCCCTCAGCCGCCGATGGCGAGCACACCGGTGACGACGAGGCTGACCGCGACGGTCCACAGGACGATCGCGACCGCCTGCCACGCGAGGATGCGCGTCCGCCGGACGCCGGAGGCGGCGAGCGCCGCCGCCGTGAAGTGGGTCGGGACGAGCAGGGGACCGAGCAGGCAGACGCCGGCGACGCCGTAGCGGGCGAACGCGCGGTCGAACTTCTGCCGGCGGGGGCTGGGCGGCTCGTCGAGCGCGACGCCCCCGCCGCGGACGTGCGTGACCACCGCCTGTCGCGTGCGGACCGAGACCAGCACCACCACGAGCACGGCGAGGACGTTGCCCGCGATGCCCGCGACGACGGCCACCACCGGGTGCAGCCCGCCGACGATGCCGATCGCCGCCGCTCCCTCGCCCTCGACGAACGGCACCGCACCGGCGAGGGCGACGCCCACCGGCTGGAGCCACTCGGGCAGCTGGGCGACCAGCTCCTGGAACCGCAGGACGACGTCGGACGATGTGCTTGCCATGGTGACCTCACGAGGTGTCGGGGGGAGCGGTGCCTCCATGCAACGGCCGGCCCGGGGCCCCGCGGCAGTACCGACGTGTCACCGGTCCGCGTGCGGTGTCGCGCGCGGGACCATGACAGACGTCATGGCCGTACCGTCGGTCGCATGGCTGGTCCGGGGCACACGTCGTCAGGCGGCGGTACGCGGGTGCGCGGGGACGCGCCGAGCCCGTACGCGGGCGGGGTCCGCGCCACCTGGTGGTACACCGTCGCGGGCCTCGTGTTCCTCCACCTCGTCGTGCTGCTCAACTGGGCGGTGTGGCTGGGGGAGCTGCCGGTCTCCGCGGTGCTGCCCGCGGCACCGGCCCTCGCCGCGGCGGGCGGGGTGCTCCAGCTCGTCGCCGGCGCCCTCCTCGTGCGGGACTACCCCGCACGCGCGACGCGGGACGAGGACGACGACGGACCCGGCCGCGAGCGAGGCCGGCGGTCCCTGGTGGCCCTCGCGACCGGTGGCGTCGGGGCGGCCCTGCTCGGCGCGGCGACGGGGTCGTGGATGCTGCCCGTCGGCTGCGTGGGCTTCCTGCTGAGCCTGCTGCCGTGGCCCCGCGGCGTGCGGTTCCGGCTCATCGTCCTGCTGACCCTGGTGCTGGCGGCGCTGTGGGTCGTCGACGCCCCGCGGTTGGCGACCGGCGACGCCGACATCAGGCGCATCCCGGCGACGGTCCTGCTGATGCTTCCGGCCCTGACCACGCTGTCGCTGTGGTGGTGGGACCTGGTGCATGAGCTGGACCGGGCGCGGGAGACCGCGGGCGCGGTCTCGGCGATGCGCGAGCGGCTGCGACTCGCGGCCGAGGTGCACGACCTGCAGGGCCACCACCTGCAGGTGCTCGCCCTGCAGCTCGAGCTCGCCGAGCGGCTGATCGAGCGCGACCCGCACGCCGCGGCGGAGCAGATCCGCACCGCCCGGGCGTCCGTCGACGAGGCGCGGGCCGGGACCCGTGCCCTCGCCACCCGGTTCCGCGGCGTGCCGCTGCCCGACGAGCTGGCGAACGCGGCGGACCTGCTGCGCGCCGCCGGCCACGACGTCCGGGTGAGCGTCGGCCCCGACGCGGCAGGCGCGCCGGCGGACGTGCTCGGCCCGCTGGTACGCGAGAGCGTCACCAACGTCCTCAAGCACGGGGCGGGCGGCCGTGCGCGGATCAGCCTGCGGCGCGACGGGGACCGGTGGCTGTACGTCATCGTGAACGACCGCGCCGTCGTCGGCGGCCCCCTCGACACGGGCCACGGGTCCACGGGCACCGGGGACGGCCACGCCCGCGGCGCCGGCCTCGCGGCGATCCGCGACCGCATCGCCGCCCTCGGGGGCACCGTCGAGGTCCGCAGCGACGACGAGTTCGCGCTGACCGTCGCCGTCCCCGTGCACGACGCGCCCGGGGCGCGGTCGTGATCCGCGTGCTCGTCGCGGACGACGAGGACATGATCCGCACCGCGCTCGCCATGCTGCTGCGCCTCGAGCCCGACCTCGAGGTCGTCGCCGAGTGCGCGTCCGGGGCGGAGGCGCTGGCCGAGGCGGAGCGCACCCGGCCGGACGTGTGCCTGCTCGACCTGGAGATGCCCGGCATCGACGGCATCGAGACCGCGACCCGCCTGCTCCGGACGATCCCGACGCGCTGCCTCGTCGTCACCCGCCACGCACGGCCCGGCGTGCTGCGACGGGCCCTGCAGGCGGGCGTCGACGGCTTCCTGCCGAAGTCGCGGCACGCCCAGGACGTCGCCGCGGTCATCCGGCTCGTCGCGGCCGGGCGTCGCTACGTCGACCCCGAGGTGGCGGCGGACGCGCTCGCGGACGAGCGCAGCCCGCTGACCGACCGGGAGCTGGACGTCCTGCGGGCGGGGCGCCGCGGCGAGACGATCGCCCAGATCGCCGCGACCGTGCACCTGTCGCCCGGGACGGTGCGCAACCACGTCTCGTCGGTGCTCGGCAAGCTCGGCGTGGCGACGCGGCAGCAGGCGGTCCTGCTGGCGGAGGAACGCGGCTGGGTCTAGCCGACCGTGCGGTCCACCGGTCCACCGGTCCACCGCGGTGCTGCTCCTGCGGGTCCGGCGGGGAGGTCGCCGTCGTCACACCGCGTGCGCGCCGACCACCGAGAGCAGCTGCAGCTTCTCGTAGCTCTCGGTGCCCGGGACCGCGGTGTACACCAGCAGCAGGTGCGACTGCTCCGGGTCGACCATCGTCTGGCAGTGCAGCTCGAGCAGCCCGACCTGCGGGTGCACGAAGCGCTTGACCTCCTCGGGACGCAGGCCCACCTCGTGCGTCTCCCAGAGCCGCCGCAGCTCGGGGCTGACGGCCAGCGCCAGGTCGGCGAGCCGGGCGGCGCGGGAGCCCGGCCCCCGCAGCGTCACCAGCCGGCGCAGGTGCGAGGCGTACAACCGGGACAGGGCGGCATGGTCCTCCGGCGGGTACAGAGCCCGGCCGTCCGGGTCGGCGAACCAGCGGTAGCCGAGGCTGCGCGACGGCCCGGTGTGCGCGGTCGCGTCCCCGGTGAGCGCAACGCCCAGCGGGGTCTGACGCAGCGTCTCGCCGAGCTCGGTGACGATCTCCGCGGGCGTGTCCGCGAGGCGGTCGAGGATGCGCAGCAGCCCGGGGCTGATGTGCTCGCTGAGCGCGCCGCGCAGCGGCGGCTGGTGCCCCGCGAGGCGGAACAGGTGGTCGCGCTCGTCGAGCGTGAGGTGCAGGCCCTGCGCGATCGCCGCGACCATCTGCTCGGAGGGTCGCGGCCCGCGCTCGCGCTCGAGGCGCGCGTAGTAGTCGGTCGACATGTGGCACAGCGCGGCGACCTCCTCGCGGCGCAGGCCGGCGGTGCGTCGGCGCGCCCCACGCGGCAGCCCGACGTCCTGCGGCTGCATCGCGTGCCGTCTGCTGCGGAGGAACTCCGCCAGTCCTGCTCGGTCGATCACCGGTGCACGTCCTCTCGTCGCGTCCCCCGTTCCTACCGTGCCGGCGCACCGCCCAGCCACGGCCTGCCGATCCCCCCGTCGGCCCGCGGAGGCGAGGGAGAGGCGGGAGTGCCCCACAGGACACGCCCAGGCACGGATCGGCAGGCCCTGGATGGGGCACGGCGGCCGTCGGAGGGTGGCAGCACAGCCCGACCCACCGAGGAGGACCACGTGACCCAGCACCACGCCGTCGCCGCCCACCCCACCCGGCACGTCGACCCCGTCCACCCCGTCCGGCGCGCCGACCCGGGCGGGGGACCGCCCGGCGCCAGCGCGGCCGCCCGTCGGGTGCTCGGCCTGCCCGACCCGGTCGAGGAGTCGCTCGCACGGGCCGCCGCGCGGCGCACGCTGGAGCGGGTCGGCGGCCCGGTGGGGCTCGCCGTGGCGAGCGCGCCGACCGTCGCGTTCGTCGCCACCGACGCCGCCGCGGGGCTCGGCCCGGCCCTCGTGGCGCTCGGCGTCACGG